>CAZCMC010000103.1:0-6303 GCA_964499665.1 uncultured bacterium
TGAGGACCCTTCCCGCAGGACAAGCGCTCGTGGTAAGATGGCGGCCATGCTTCCTGAGGATTGCTTACCGAAAGTACCGGCAGCCGTCCACGGGATCTGACAACGCTCGCGTGCGAGGAGGATCAGCCATGCACTTCGGGGTCGGGCTTCCCCATTTCAGGCGACTGGCCTCTACGGAGGCGATCGTGACGGTCGCCCAGCAGGCTGAGGCGCTGGGGTTCGATTCCGTCTGGGTCAGCGATCACATCGTCGTCCCTCGCAGCGCCATCCCGCGCTTCGGCGAGGTCTTCTTCGAGCCGTTCACGACCCTGGCATATGTCGCAGGGAAGACTCAGCGGATCCGGCTGGGGACGAGTGTCATCATCCTGCCATACCGTCATCCCCTCTTCATGGGCAAGGCGTTGGCCACCCTCGATGTCCTGTCGGGTGGCCGCCTCATCGTCGGGGCCGCCGTCGGCTGGCTTGCCGAGGAGTTTGAAGCGTTAGGCATCCCCTTTACGGAAAGGGGGGCAAGGAGCGACGAGGCCCTCAAGGTGATGCGCGCGCTATGGACGGAGGCGGAACCGAAATTCGAAGGGAAGTTCTTCCGATTTGCGAGCATCAAGGCTGAGCCGAAACCGCTGCAGAAGCCACACCCGCCGATCTGGATCGGCGGCAGCAGTCCGGCTGCGTTCCGGCGGGCGGCCGAATTCGCCGACGCTTGGCATCCATCCCATCGATCGGTTGAAGAGATCGCAGCCGGCGCAACACGATTCAAGGCGCTGGCGAAGGCGCGGGGCCGCGATCCGAATAGCTTGGAAATCGTCGCCAGGGCTCCGTTACGGGTCATCACAAACGGCGCGGTGCCGGAGCCTCGGCCGCTGCTGGTCGGGAGGCCTGAACAGATTGTCCAAGATATCGGCATGTACAGGGCGGCGGGTGTCACCGGATTCATGTTTGACACCTATTACGGCAACCCGGCCGTCAACGACCAGGACCTCAAGGGCGTGCTTGCCACGCTCGAGGCCTTTTCCCAAAGCGTTCGTCCCCGAGTGCAATGAGAGAAGGGCCGGTTGGAAGAGGCGCGGTAAGTTCATTGGACCGATTGACACCGCGATCTCCGCCTTCTATGATCGAGACGGCAGACATGGCGTCAGGGACGCGACGGAGACCTTGGATTGGGGGGAGAGACGAGAGGGTGCGAAGGATCAGGAGGGTAACTGGAGCCGTAGCGTTCCTGTTCATCGCTGGGGTAACTCTCCTGCCCCACGCATTGGCGCAGACTAAGTGGGACCCGCAAAGCGCAAGGGAGCTCTATGGCGCCCGATGCGCTGTGTGTCACGGCGCCGGGGGCGCGGGTGACGGTCCGGTAGGGCTGGCCCTCACCGCCAAGCCGAGCAACTGGACGGTTGGCGGTGGTCGGCTGAAAGATCTGAGCGATCAGGAGATCTACGAGTTGATCGCCAGGGGGGGGAACGCTGTCGGCAAGTCGGTAGCGATGCCGGCCCATCCGGATTTCTCTGAAGCTCAGCTTTGGAACCTCGTCGCGTACGCGAGGAGTCTCATAGGTGGGGCCAGCGTCCCCGTCGGGCAGATCGCCCAAGCGCCCAAGAGAGCCTCCCCAGCGGAGGGAACCATCAGATGGGGGAGTGCGCTGGACTGGTCGATCGCCCTCACCATCGGCATTTCAGCGGTGATCCTTGCCTGCATCTTGGTGTCCTTGATCGTGTACAGGGGCCGCCAGACGGAGGGGGGTGCCCTCTGGTTGCACCTGCTCTCTCTCGGCATCTTCCCGCTCTTCCTCCTGGCGGTCAGCAATTTTGCCGTCCTCGAGTACGCCAAGGAAGAGCGTTTCTGCGGAGCCTGCCACCTGACGATGAAGCCGTACATCGACGACATGCGCAACGCCAAGAGCACCTCGATGGCGGCCTTCCACTTCCAGCACCGGTCGGCTCCGGATGCCGAATGCTACTCGTGTCACGCCAACTACGGGGTCCACGGGACCTTCGAGGCGAAGATGACAGGACTCCGGGATGTCTATAGGTACGTGACCAGAACGTACCATCTCCCCCTCAAGATGCGGGTTCCTTTCGAGAACGCACTCTGCCTCAAGTGTCACAACGGGGCCAAGCGATACATAGTCCATGATATCCACCTCAAGCTTTCCGATTTTCTTGGAGCAGAACAGATCAAGTGCGCGGGATGTCATAAGCCGGCCCATGTGATTCCCAAGCCCGAACAGGCTGAGGGGCCAGGGGGGGTGGTCTGATGTTCGGCCTCAAGTGGAGGGCACTCCCGGGGCTGAGGGCGGGGGATTGGCGATCGAGGCTGATCGCGGTCTCCCAGGCCCTCATCGGATGTGTTGCGCTGCTCAGCACCCTGGCCATGCTGACCCGGGACCCCCTGATGTTGCTGGGAGTCACAGCGGCCCAATTGCTGATCCTGATCGGGGTCATTCTCTACGTCGTCGTCGCGATCTTTGCTCAGCGTACCCTGGTCCTGGAGGAGTTCGGTCCGGGTGAGGTGATCTTCAGAGCGGGGGACCACGGCCTACACGTCTACGTGATCAAGTCCGGGACCGTCGAGGTCCTTGCTGAGCGTCCTGACGGCTCCCAGGAGGTCATTAGGCGTCTTGGTTCGGGCGATCACTTCGGGGAGATGGCGCTGCTCCAGAAGGCTCCGAGGAGCGCGACGATCCGGACGGTCACTCCGGTGGAGGTCTTCAAGATGAATCCAAGTAACTTCATGGCCCTCTATACCAGCCTGCCGGGACTCAGGGACCATTTCCAGAAAGTGATGCAGTCGCGTCTTCACGAGTTCGAGCTTCGCAAGTAGCAGCGCCCCGCCCTCTTCTTACAGGCCTGCGTTAGCCCGAGAGCTCTTTGTCGTAGGGCAAGAGGCATGGTGAATCGACAGCACACAAGGATCCTCATTTTAGGGGGAGGCTTTGGGGGCGTCTACACGGCCATGACGCTCGAAAGACTCCTGAGAAGGGATTCGAGCGTGGAGGTCGGGCTCGTCAGCAACGAGAACTACCTGGTATTTCAGCCACTGCTTCCAGAGGTAATTTCGGGCACCATCGGCATCCTGGATACCATTGCACCGATCCGCCGGCTCTGCCCGAACACCAACCTCTATAACCGAGAGGTGATCTCCATCGACCTAAACAATAAGATTGTCACAACCAGCTCTGGCTTCCAGCCACGGCCTTACCAGCTCGAATACGACCATCTTGTGATCGCGCTCGGCAACATCACGAGTTTTGTCGGCCAGCCGGGGATTCAGGAACACGCCTTGCCCTTCAAATATCTTGGCGATGCCCTGGTCCTGCGTAATCACATCATCCATGCTCTCGAAGAGGCTGATATCGAAACGGACCCTGAGCTCCGCCGCGCTATGCTGACGTTCGTGGTGGCAGGAGGAGGGTTCTCCGGTGTCGAATCGGTTGCAGAATTGAACGACTATGTCCGTGCCGGCGCACGCAGCTTCCGCAACGTCAACCTTGAGGAGATACGGGTCGTCCTCCTGCATGCAGGGCCGCTCATCTTACCCGAGCTGCCCGAGGATCTCGCCCGGTTCGCCCAAAGGGTACTTCAGCGACGGGGAGTGGAGATTCGTCTCAACACCCGCCTTGCGGGGGCGACTGCCGAGTATGCCCTCCTGGACGGAGGGGAAAGGATCCCCACCAAGACGCTGGTCAGCACCGTCCCATCGGGTCCAAACCCGCTTGTCGCAGCCCTCCCGTGCAAAAAAGAGAACGGCCGGATCGTGGCCAATGAGTACCTTGAGGTGCCTGACTACCCAGGGGTATGGGCGGTCGGTGATTGCGCGTGGGTCCCTGATCGCAAGACCGGCCATCCCTGCCCTCCGACCGCACAACATGCGATCCGAGAGGCCAGATGCTTGGCCAAAAACATTGTCGCCACCATGAGGGGTCGCCCGAAACAGGCGTTTGCTTATCGGGCCATCGGAAAGCTGGGAGCCCTGGGGCGTCGATCCGCAGTAGCAGACATCCTTGGAGTCAAGCTGTCAGGGGTAGTGCCGTGGCTCCTGTGGCGTACGATCTATCTCATGAAGATGCCCGGCCTTGACCGCAAGATCCGCGTAGCGACAGACTGGTTTCTGGATCTGATCCTGCCCCCCGATATTGTCCAGATAAAGACAGAAAAATCAGGCGGCATCGGCCGCGAACACTTTGAACCCGGCGAGGTCATCTTCCGCCAGGGGGACCGAGGCGACCGCCTCTATATAATCGTTGACGGCGAAGTTGAGGTGGTGAAAGAAGAACTCGGGAAGGGGGAGGTGACCCTCCGTCGTCTTGGCCCTGGAGACTGCTTTGGGGAGATGGCGCTCGTGATCGATACGCCGCGGACGGCTACTGTACGGAGTCGTACCAGCCTGAATGTTCTCACCATGCATCGCGAGGCCTTTCATGGGCTTTTCGCTCACTTCCCGCTGTTGCGAAGCCTTTTTCAGCAGCTCATTGAACAGCGCATTCATGTTCCGTCTCAGTTGAAAGGCGAACATCACGCGGAGACCGGTCAAGACGTATAGACAGCGCAAAACGAATGATTGACAAGCTCCCCCTGCTGATATCAGCATCTCTCTCTAGAGCATTATTGACGACCCGATGAGCAGGGAGTATATTGTCAATCCTCTGGATCGATTATGATTGGTCAATGACAGCCGGTGGTACACAGTACTAGCGAAAGCGGAGGCGGCCAATGGATCAAATCGTTTCCAGAACGGAGAGGGTCAAGGACGGCGAGATCATCATGGAGGAGGGTACCTGGGCGTTCTATGCCTATGTGCTGAAGTCCGGGAAGGCCAAGGTAGTGAGAACCATCGACGGCCGGCCGGTCCTGATCCGCACAGTGAAACAGGGGGAAGTCGTCGGAGAGATGGCCTTCCTGGGAGGGGCAAAGCGAACCGCCTCGGTGATCGCGGACGGCGATGTCGAAGTCGAGATGATCTCGAAAGATACCTTTATGGATGCCTTGGATCGGCTCCCTCGGGATGTGTGCTCGAAACTGAAGGCGATCGTCAGTGACCTTACGGGCATAACTGAAATCCAGGGCCGACTGATAGTGTATCTTCAGGAGCTGCGGGACTTGGAGAAGAAGCTCCTCGATCTGAAGTCGTTTGAGAAAGAGGTCGAGCAGATGCCTGAGCTTCTGCGCCGGGTGGTCATTGCCATGGTACAACGCCTCAATACCTCCATTGGGGGCTGCATGAAACTGGCGTCCCAGGCCGAAGAAACCATTAAAGCGATCGACTCGCTATCGTTTTTACCGACGGGAGGTCACGCTCAATGACTGCGCCCAGAAGGCCAACACCACACAGAAACAACATTGCTGGACGCAAGCGGGCAGAAGAAGCCCTCCAGGCCGCGAACGCGGAGCTTCGGGAGGCGAAACGCTACCTCGCCAGTCTCATAGAAAACTCCCCCGACCCAATCATCGCGACCAACCGGGAGGGGGATGTCGTGCTCTTCAACCGCGGGGCCGAGGCGCTGCTGGGCTACCGAAGTGAGGAGATCATAGGCCAGCGCGTGGCCCAACTCTATGAGAGTGTAGAGAAGGCGAAAGAAGTGATGCGTCAAATGCGGAAACAGGGCGGCACGGTGTCATCCTTCGAGACGGTCCTGCAGGCGAAGGACGGCACCCACATTCCGGTCCTGCTCTCGGCGTCGGTCCTGTACGACGAGGGGGGACAAGAGGTCGGAACGGTGGGGTTCAACAAAGACCTTCGGGAGCGCAAGCGGGCGGAAGAAGCACTCCAAAAGGCACACGATGAATTGGAATTGCGGGTCGAAGAACGCACCGCTGAATTGGTGAAGGCGAACGAGTCAATGCAACGGGAAATCCGCGAGCGTGAACAGATAGAGACAGAACTACAAGAGGCCCGCACACGGTTACAATACCTGCTCGCAGTCAGCCCCGCGATCATTTACACCAATAAGGGCTCGGGTGATTTCGCGTGTACGTTCGTCAGCGAGAATCTTCAGTCGATTATGGGGTATGCGCCGCGGGAGATGCTCGATGATCCGAAGTCCTGGGCCACACGCCTCCATCCTGAAGATGCTCCGCGAGTGTTCTCAGTCGTCCATCGTCTGATCGCCCAAGGCGGAGGCACGCTCGAATACCGCTTCCGGCACCGGGATGAGCACTATCTCTGGATCCAGGATACCTTCAAGGTCATGTACGACAAGGCCGGCGATCCCTTGGAGATCGTCGGGTCCTGGGCGGACATCACCGACCGCAAACGGACGGAGGAAGAACTGCAGGTGGCCAAGGAGGCGGCCGAAGTGGCCAATCAGGCCAA
>CAZCMC010000104.1:0-6293 GCA_964499665.1 uncultured bacterium
AGGAGACAGCTTCGGGTGAGGGTGTCAAGCCCGTTCATGAATAATCCGGGCTAGGTGATCTGAACAGGACTGGCCGCGACTGGTCAGGCTCGGTCTTCCGCCTCGGGGGCCTGCTCTCCGCGGACCAGCATCTCCAGGAGGTCTGTTTGGGTCACGATCCCGATCAGTTGATTTCCATCCACCACAGGAAGACAGCCGATCTTCTCGCTAATCATCACCTTGGCTGCCTCGCGGATCGTCGTGGTGGAGGAGGCCGTGATCAGCTTGCGCGACATGACCTCCAATACCTTCAGCTCGTCCATGAACTCCTGTCTCTCGCTGATTGTCAGCGGCGACTTGGAGGAGGGTGCTGCCTGTCGGAGGTCGCGATCGGTGACGATTCCCACCAGACGCTTGCCTTCCACCACCAGCAGGTGCCGTATCCGATACTGGTCCAGAATTCGCCGGGCCCTGCGAAGGGAGGCGTGCTTGTCCACCGTGACCATATCCCGATTCATGATCTCCGACAGCCGTGCCATTTGCCTCTCCCCCCTTCCCTGCATCACCGCAGTGTCATCCCGCGGGGACCCTTGCCGACCGGAATCCGCTCTGCCGGCTCCTGAGTGAGCAGGTTGATCACTGAGATGTCGTTCGATCCGGTGTTGGCTACAAACGCATACCGGCCGTCTCCGGAGATCACGATGTCGTGGGGACGGGTCCCGACGGGGATCGTCTTTACCACGGCGCTGGTTCGTGTAGAGATCACCGAGAGATCGTTGGAGCCGATGTTGGTAACATAGATGTAGTGTCCCGACGGGGTGAGGTCGGCATCGCTGGGCTCTTTCCCCACCGGGACTGTCGCCATCACCTGGCGGCTCGCCATCTGGATCATGCTCAGGTTGTTCGACCCCCGGTTCAGGACGTAGGCGAAGCTGCCGCCGGGGCCGAATACCAGATGGTGCGGGTCGTCACCGACGGGGATCCGGCGCATCACCTTATGGGTCCCCATCTCGATGACAGTGATGTTGTTCGAACCGGCTCCTGAGACCAGCAAGTACTTCCCATCGGTGGAGATCGCGACAGCATACGGCTTGACGCCTGCCGGGAGCTCCGATGCGACGACATTTAACGACAGGTTCAGCACGGCGACCGTATTGGAGCGCTCACTGGGGACGTAGGCGTGGCCCCCATCCGGGGCGATCTCGATCCCGGTGGGGAGCTCCCCCACCGGGATCAGCGCGACCCGTCTCCCGGTGGCGACCTCGATGACGGTGACTCGGCTCTCGAGGCTATTGGTCACGTAGGCATAGGTCCCGCCATATCCGAATACGGCTTGCCCCCCTGGGCCCGTGGCGTCAGGCACGACCGCGACGACGGTGTGCGCCGGAAGAGCCAGGATCCAGACCTCCTTGGAGCGAGCGCAGGTCACGAAGGCGTAGCTCCTATCGGGGCTGATCGCAACGTGCTCAGGGCCGCCGCCTACCGGGATGGTGGCCGTCACCTTCATCGATCCGACATCGATGACCGAGACCGTATCCGAGCCTTCGTTCGCAACATAGACCGTCTGGGACCCGCGGGCGCCGGGCTGATGCGCGAGAGCATCCGAGAGGGAGAAAAGCAACCAGGCTACCGCCGGAAGACCGATGCTGGCCGCGCGTCGAATCCTGGTCACGTCACTGATCCTTTCTCCGCCCCCGATCCGGTTTTCGGGGCGCCTTCATCGATCCCCGCCGCGAGTCGTTTGCCTGGCGCAAGGGCGGTCCGCACAACCTGATCGAGTTCCTCTAGATCAAACGGCTTGAGGAGGTAATAGAACACACCGTGCTGAAGGACCTGGCGACCCGTTTCGATCGAATGATCGCCGGACAGGACAATCACGGGCAGCCGAGGCCGGATCTTTCGAAGGATCTCAACGGTCTTTGCTCCGGACGGCTCCTGGAGTGACAGGTCCACAATAACCAATCCAATGTTGTCCTCGGCGACGGCCAGCAGAGCATCGCTACCCCGCTCAACGGCGGCGGCCCGATACCCCTGAGCTGATAGCCAATCAAAAATCTGCTGCTTGGTTGATGGCTCTGGTGTCGCGATCAGGATTATCCGATGATCTTTCATCCCAGTCAGTCCCAGTCTCCTCCTTGCCCTGAGAGCAATGGGAATGCCAACCCTCGAGAAAGCCACCCAACCAGAGAATTTCGGCTCTAACTCTTTGAATCCATTAGCGTCTTTTGAGAACCCGATGCCTGCCAGTCGCCAGATGGCCCGGCGCCTCTCTTCGGGGTTGGGAAGAGCTGCCCCACTTTGGAGAGAGGGAATGTGATAACCGATTGAAAATTATAGAAAGGGATTTTGGGACAGCTATGCCCCACTAAGAAACCGGATGTCCCGCAGAAGGGAAGCGTACTCGGCCCGCTGTAATCGCATTCTATAGCCCTGTAGTGCGTGAGCCGTTCGTTCTACAGTAGCCGATTCACAGACCTGCGCGTCCCTATATCGCTGGGCTGATGATGTTGGAACGGAACCGGTGCCCTGGGTGATACAGTAGGGTCAGAAGATCCCCTGGCGCCAGTCTGTACGGAGGGGGAGAGCAATGAGGTGAGCAGGTGGAGAGCCTCAGGCGCGTGTGCGGATAGTCCGCGCTAGGAAGCTCTAATGCCGTACTTCTTCAGGAGACGATGCACGGTCTTGCGGTCCACGCCGGCAGACTTTGCAGCCTGCGAGATATTCCCGTCGTGACGCTTCAGGAGATGGATCAGGTAATCGCGCTCGAACGAGGCGGCCCATTCCTCCTTCGCCCGCTTCAGCGGCAGATCCCTGGGCGAGATAGGTGAGACAATGCCCGCCCTTGTGTGGATATGCTCCGGCAGGTCCTCCGGGCGCAGTAGCTCATGTTCGGCAAGCACCACCGCCCGCTCGATGACATTCTGCAGCTCACGGACATTTCCGGGCCAGCGGTACTCCTCGAGCAACTGCATCGTCTCCGGAACGATCCCCTTGACCTCCTTCCCACTGCTCGCCGCATACTTCCCGATGTAGTGGTGAGCGATCAATGGGATATCTCCTTTTCGATCGCGCAGCGGCGGGAGCGGGATGGAGATCACATTCAGCCGATAGTAGAGGTCCTCCCGAAATTCGCCCTTTGCGACCGCTTGCGCCAGGTCGCGGTTCGTGGCGGAGATGACCCGCACGTCCACCTCGATGGTCCGGTTCGACCCGACCCGCCGCACCTCCCGTTCCTGGAGGACGCGAAGCAGCTTGGCCTGAAGATTCATGCTGATATCGCCTACCTCGTCCAGGAAGATGGTCCCGCCGCTCGCGAATTCGAACAGGCCAGGGCGCGTCGCCTGCGCTCCTGTGAAGGCGCCCTTCTCATGACCAAACAGCTCGCTCTCAAGTAGATTTTCAGGGAGAGAGGCGCAATCGACCGGGATAAAGGGCTTCGATGTCCTGCGGCTGTTGACGTGGAGGCTCCGCGCGATCAACTCCTTTCCGGTCCCGGTCTCGCCAACGATCAGAATGTTGGCCTCGCTCTTGGCGACCTTCTTGATCGTCTCGAAGACCTGGAGCATCGGCAAACTCCTGCCGATGATCTTATCGAACCGGTAGGTTTCGGTGAGCTGCTCCAGGAGCCGTCGGTTCTCTTCCCGAAGCCGACGCTGCTCCAGCGCCCGTTCAATGCAGACCCTGAGCTGGTCGCCAGAGAATGGCTTGGGCAGGTAATCGAACGCGCCCTCCTTAACGGCCTCCACAGCGGTCTCGATGGTGGCGAACGCGGTAATCAGGATGACCGTGGCCGAGGGATCAATGGCACGGATAGCCCGCAGGACCCCCAGTCCGTCGAGGCCCGGCATCCGGAGGTCGGTGAGCACCAAGTCGGGCCTCTCTCGCTCGAACATCGTGGGGGCCTTGGTGCTGTCAGCCTCCGTCACGACCAGGTAGCCAAGGTGTGACAGCAATCGAGCGCAGCTCTCCAACATGTCCAGCTCATCATCGATCACGAGGACCCTGGCCGACTTTGGCATCGCGTGATCTCTCCAGTCGCTACCGATCGGCCACCGGCAAGCCGATCGTAAACGTGGCGCCCTTTCCCACTTCGCTCTCGACCTCCAGGGTCCCCCCGTGCTCCTTGATGATCCCATAGCTGATCGATAGGCCAAGCCCGGTCCCGCCCGTCTTGGTGGTGAAGAACGGATCGAAGATCCGCTCTGCCAGCTCAGCCGGGATCCCCTTCCCGGTGTCGGCAATCACGATCTGGACGCGGGCGCCGTCCCGGCTCATCCGGCTCTCCACGCGGAGCCGATCGCCAACTGTCATCGCGTCCCTGGCATTGGTGATCAGATTCAGCAGGACTTGCTCCAGATGGTTTGGGCTCCCCATCACTTTCGGCAGATCGGAGGCGAGACACCGCTCCAGGGCAATCTGCTCCCTTAGGAGCTGTTTCTCGATCAGCAGGAGCGTCTCCTCGACGACCTGGTTTGCGTCCACCGGCACCAGACGCCAGGCGGTCTGGCGAGAGAAGGACAGCAACCCTTGAGCAATCCGAGCCGCCCTATGGGCATGTTTATCGATCACCTTCAGGTCATCGAGAAGCTGCTTCGGGATGTCCTTGCCTTCAGCTTCCATCAAGGCTACCTCGACCCGCGAGGTGATGATCCCGAGCGGGTTGTTGATCTCATGGGAGAGGCCCGCCGAAAGGGTTCCCAGGGCGGTCAGTTTCTCGGCCTGGCGCATCTGCCGCTCCAGCGCAACCCGCGCCGTCACGTCCTCGATGACCAGCACCGCCCCCCGGAGGGTCCCGTTCGCGTCCCGCAAGGGATAGCCATCGATGTTGACGATGAGCTTCCCTTGCTTCAGGGTCTGGTGCTCCAATTCGCGCAGGTGCACCGCGTTGGACTCTCCCAGAAGCAACCCACGCAGAGCCTCCGTCACCCCTTCTTGCTCGAGCGCGGGCAACGCCTCCACCAGTGGGCGTCCGCTCGCCTCTGCCGAAGTGATGCCATACCGGCCCTCCACGACCCGATTCCACGCGGTGACACGCTCCTGGCGGTCAACGGCGATGATCCCGTTGGTAATGCTCGACATGATGTTTTCCAGATGGTCCTGGAGATCGCGCTGACGCGCGTACGCCGCTTCCAGACGAGCTGACTTGTCTTCCATCTCCCGCCGCCACTGCCGCTCGCGCTGGGAAAGGATCCCGAGAGGAACAACGATCAGAATCATGAATCCGAGCCGCAAGGAGACAAGGCCCAGGGACGTGGGCTGCAAGCTGGGCCAGACTGTGGCCAGATAGAGGGCGGAGGAAGAAGAGAGCACTCCGATGCCGCGCCAGAAGCCGTAATAGAATGCCTGAAGAGCAGCGATCAAGTAAAGCGCCAGGAAAAACGGGCTCGCGATCCCCCCTGTGATCCGAATAAGTGCGAGGGCAAAAGCCAGGTCGAACGCGAAGACAATGAGGTTAAGTCGCATGACGCGGTGGGGCTGCCGATAGAGCCAAACGTACAAGAGAATGCTATACAATGTGAAGGCATGCAGCAAGATCGCGATATGCCTTCGTTCCGACGAGGCCAGCGGTTCGAGGAGAAGCCATCCATAGCTTCCTATGATGACCGCGACCCGAAGCGCGGCGAAATCGAAGAACGGTGAGGCCCATTGTTTGTGGGTCAGGATGGCAGTGATGCCGTCACGGTATCCCAAAAGAGCTTCTCCAGCGCGGTTGAACCACTCCTTGAGGTAATGTCTCGACCGAATCGAGTTGCTCTGCCAATCTCCAATGTCGAAGAGCTTACTGGAGCCTCAACGCTATCACAAGAATTTTCTGAAGGCGGCCGACATTAGCCAAAGCACCTCGCACCTCCTTTCAGGGCTCATCGAGGCACTCCGTCCGGCCACTGGGCCCCGGCATCCGCAGCAGCACGACATAAGATTGGCTCTTCCGGAAATCGTGTGGGTTCTTGGAAGGACATGGGTGGTTCCCAAGGGAGTCCCCTCCTTTGTAAGGAGGGGGTGGGGAGGTAGAAATCTTGCCGGCTTACACGAACCAAGTACCTCCCGCGAGGCCCGGCCTCTGGATGGCTCTACCCCTCCATGCCTCCCCTTACAAAGGGGAGGAAACTCAATGGTGCCCACACAAAAGCCTGAAGAGTCATAAGATTAAAGGAGGCCTATCCACGATCTCCACGCTTGGGCTTCAATAAAAAGGCCCGGCTGATGACTCAGCCGAGCGCAGAAGAAATCTTGAATACCGGTAAGGAGTTCTGGTTGGTGGTTGCGGGGGCAGGATTTGAACCTGCGACCTTTGGGTTATGCGTACCGCTGCA
>CAZCMC010000105.1:0-1787 GCA_964499665.1 uncultured bacterium
TAGAATGCGGGTGGAATACAGGCCTCCTGGCTTCGTACAGCAGAAGCGTTCCTTCCCTGGGGGGTCGGATAAGGGTAATCCGGCAGACTTTGGATCTGCACATCGAGGTTCGAGTCCTCGCCCCCCAGCCAGAAGAGTGCTGCAGGCCGGGATCGGGCCTGGAAGGACTGAAGAGAACGCGAGCCACGTGGAGAGCGCCAGATGACTGACCGGTTGATTCTGTTTTCCGGCAACGCCAATCGGGCCCTGTCACAGGAGATCGCGGACCATCTGGGCGTCCCGCTGGGTGAGGCCGAGGTGTCGCGCTTCGCCGACGGCGAGATCCTTGTCCAGATCTTCGAGAATGTCAGGGGGGCCGATGTCTTCGTCATCCAGCCCACGTGTCGGCCGGTCAACGAGAACCTGATGGAACTCCTCGTGATCATCGATGCCCTGAAGCGGGCGTCGGCGTGGCGGATCACGGCCGTCATGCCCTACTACGGCTATGGCCGGCAGGATCGGAAGGTCCAGCCTCGCGTGCCCATCACCGCCAGGCTGGTGGCCGACCTCCTGACAGCGGCTGGGGTGCACCGGGTGGTGACGATGGACCTCCATGCCGGACAGATCCAGGGCTTCTTCACGACCCCGGTCGATCACCTCTACGCCGCCCCGGTCCTGCTCCGGTATTTCCAGGAGCGAATGTTGGGCGAGGCGGTGGTGGTCTCTCCGGACGCGGGCGGGGTGGAGCGGGCCCGCGCATTCGCGAAGCGCCTGGACACGTCGTTGGCCTTCATCGACAAGCGCCGGACAGGCCCGAACGAGGCAAGGGTCATGCATATCGTCGGGGAGGTGGAGGGGCGGGACGTCATTATCGTGGACGACATGATCGACACGGGCGGGACCCTCACCCAGGCGGTCCCGGCGCTGCTCGAAAAAGGGGCGAAGCGGATCTTTGCGAGCTGCACGCATCCCGTCCTCTCGGGCGCGGCTGTGGAACGGATCGAGGAATCGGCCCTCGAGGAGGTGGTCGTCACCAACACGATCCCGCTGTCCGAAGGCAGGCATTCCAAAAAGCTTTCCGTGCTTTCTGTGGCGCCGCTGCTTGGAGAGGCCATCAGCCGCATTCACAAAGACGAGTCCGTGAGTCGGCTTTTCGTATGACGGAGGGAAGGATGGCAGAGGTGTTGTTGAAAGGACAGATCCGGACGGGGCTGGGCAAGGGGGCGGCCAGGAAGCTTCGGCAACAGCGGATGATCCCAGCCGTCGTGTACGGCGGTTCGGCCGGCCAGGTCCCGGTGACGATCAATCCCCTTGAGTTGGCGAAGGTGCTGGGCACCGGGGCGGGCGGGAACGTCCTGATCACCCTCTTGCTGGTCGGGGACGGTGAGCGGACGATTACCGTGATCCTGAAGGAGCTGCAGCGGGACCCTGTCCGGGGGAACCCCCTGCACGCCGACTTTCTGGAGATCTCCATGAAGCGGAGGATCAGGGTCCAGATCCCGATCCAGTTGACGGGTGAACCGATCGGCGTCAGGAACAAGGGGGGCTTCATGGAACAGCACCTCCGCGAGGTGTCGATCGAATGCCTGCCCGGGGCGATTCCCAAGCAGATCACGGTGGAGGTGACCGATCTGGACGTGGGCGACTCCGTTCACGTGCGCGATCTCCCTGTGCCAGAAGATGTCAGGGTGGTCGATGACCCCGCCAGGGCGGTGGTGTCAGTCTTGATCTTGCGGGCAGTGGTCGAGGAGGCTCCGGTCACCGTGGAGGAGAAGCCGGCGGAGCCCGAAGTGGTCGGCAAGAAGGAG
>CAZCMC010000105.1:1887-6260 GCA_964499665.1 uncultured bacterium
CTAGTTGTGGATGGTGGTGGGTCTGGGCAATCCCGGCGAGGAGTACGAGGCCAGCCGTCACAATGTAGGCTTTCAGGCAATGGAGGTATTGGCCGACCGGTGCGGTGCCACCTTCGGGCATCGACGCTATCGTTCACTGTTCACGCGAGCGGTGCATCATGGCGAGGACGTCCTGTTGGTCAAGCCTCTCACATTCATGAACGACAGCGGTTCGGCCGTCTCGAGGTGGCAGCAGGCCGTCGGCCTTAAGCCCAACCAGATCATTGTGATTCATGACGATCTGGATCTCCCCATCTCCCAGTTGCGGATCAAGACTCGGGGGGGGCACGGTGGGCACAAGGGTGTCCGTTCGATCCAGGAGGCCCTGGGCAGCGGGGACTTTCTCCGGGTGAAGGTGGGGATCGGGCGTCCAGGTCCTGGACGTGATCCCGTAGAGCATGTCCTGGGGCCGTTTAAGAAGGCCGAACAGCGCGAGGTCGAAAAGGCGGTGGAACAGGCCGCCGATGCCGTCGAGTTGTTGATCCGGGAGGGCGTTCAAGCGGCCATGAACCGATACAACATTCGGGCATCCCGGCGTCGGGATCCCTCGGACCCGTAAAAGAAAGGGGGTGAGGCGCGTGAACTCGTATGAGGTGATCTTCATCCTGGACCCGGTCCTTACAGAGGACGGCGTTGAGGCAGAGATAGGGGCGGTTCGAGAGGTCGTGGCCAAGAAGGGAGGAGAGGTTGCAGAGGTCCAGAAATGGGGGAAGAAGCGTCTGGCCTACGAGGTCAAGAAGCGGAGGGACGGCCAGTACATCCTGATGAAGGTCGGTGGCCCTGGCGGGGTCGTGGCCGATCTGGATCGGCATTTTCGGATCACCGAGACGATCCTGAAAGGGATGGTCGTCAGGGCCGAGGAGCCTCAGAGAACGCGTTTCAAGTCAAAGCCTTCTCGGAGCCACGGGGAGGTCGGCACGGCCACCCAGGAGGTCGGTGATGGCGAGCTTCAATAAGGTGATTCTGCTGGGGAACCTGACCCGGGACCCCGAACTTCGGCACACACCCGCCGGAATGGCCGTATGCAACTTTGATCTGGCCGTTAATCGCTCTTTTACCACCAAGACTGGTGAGCGAAAAGAGGAGGTCTGTTTCATCACGGTGGTCGTCTGGGATAAGCAGGGGCAGACCTGCGCCGAGTATCTGAGCAAGGGGAGCCCCGCGCTGGTCGAAGGTCGCCTCCAGCAACGATCGTGGGAAACGCCGGATGGCCAGAAGCGGACCAAGTATGAGGTGGTGGCTGAGCGGGTGCAATTCGTTGGTGGGCGCAAGGGGACGGTGGCGTCCGAGGAGGAGCCGCCTCGGCCGGCTGAGGAAGAGGAGGTCCCGTTTTGAGACTCGATGAGCGACGAGAGGATTGCGGCGAATGCTGAAAAAGCGGCGGAGTTTTCGGCGGCAGAAGGTCTGCAAATATTGTGTCGATAAGATCGACGCGGTCGATTTCAAGGATGCAAAGAGACTCAGGAACTTCATGACCGATCGGGGAAAGATTACCCCGCGGCGGATCTCCGGCAACTGCGCCCTCCATCAGCGTCAATTGGCCACAGCCATCAAGCGGGCTCGCAGCATCGCGTTGCTGCCATTCGCCGCCGATCTGTCGTAAGCGGCCCCGAATGTCGGGGGGCTGCTCGTCGGGGCGCAGAGAGAGAGTTCGATGATGGAGGGGCCAGCCAGGACGATGGTCCAAGGGGCCGCGTTGTGTCTTGCGTCGCTGACGCTGGCGCTTGCGGGCACGACGATCCCGATCGCCGGGGTCTTCTTCGCCTTGCTCACCCCGCTGCCGCTCGTCCTCCTCTCTGTGAGACACGGCCGAGCCACCGCCCTTCTTGGAATGCTCGCCGTGGGCGCCGCCCTGGCCGTCCTCTTGGGGCGGGGATATGTGTGGATCTTCTACCTTGAATTCGGCCTGCCCGCACTGGTGCTTGCGGAGGCCATCCGGAGGGAGTGGGCTCCGGAGACCTCGGTAGCCGCGGGAAGCCTGGCGATCATCGGGGGCAGCCTGCTCGGCCTCTTCATCCTGTCGCGCGGCGGGGGCGGCGTGACAGCCTATGTCCTGGGGCAACTCGATCTCGGACTCCAGGAGGCGATGGCGCTCTACAGCAAGATAGGCTTTGCACCGGAAGAGCCAGGCGCCTTATTCGCCGCGGCGCAACAGCTACAGAAGTTTCTGCTGGCGACCTCGCCGGGCCTGTTCATCGCGGTGGCGCTGCTGATCACCTCCGCCAACTACTTCCTGGCTCGTACCGGCCTGGCCCGCATCTCTACGAACCCAGGGTCCGACCCTGGGTTCGCCTGGAAGATGCCGGACGCACTAGTCTGGGTGTTTATCGCGTCAGCGGCGCTGTTTCTGAGCGGGCTGCCGATCGTCAAGCAGATCGGCCTGAACGGGTTGGTCGTCACGATGACGCTCTATTTTCTGCAGGGCCTCGCGATCGCGGCCTTCTGGATTCGGCGGCTGAAACTCCCCGCCTTCGTGAGGATCCTGGGCGTCGTGCTGTTGCTGCTTCAGCCCTTTCTGCTGCTCCTTTTGACAGGGGTAGGGTTGTTTGATATCTGGTTTGCCTTTCGCCGACAGACGCTCCCCCGGCCGCCTGGGGCGTAAGCCGAGAGGGTCAGGCGGATCGCCCGAGGAGGTAGAGTCACGATGAAGGTCATTCTACTGGAGCAGGTGGAAAAACTGGGAAGACCCGGCGACCAGGTCGAGGTGGCGGATGGCTACGCCCGCAATTTCCTCATCCCGAAGCGAAAGGCGGTGGCTGCGACGACGGCCCACGTGAAGTCGCTGGACCATCTGCTTCGACAGAACAAGGGGCGGAAGGACAGGTTTCGCCAGGCGGCGGAATCAATGGCAGCCCGCATCGCAGAGGCGAGCTGCGTGATCAAGCGCCAGGCCGGCGAACATGAAAAACTCTTCGGCTCCGTCACGAATCAGGACATCGCCGCCGCCCTAGGTGCCCGGGGGCTCGACGTGGATCGCCGGAAGATCCTCCTGCAAGAGCCGATCAAGGTGCTGGGCAGCTATACCATTCCCATTCGGCTGCACCCTGAGGTCGTCGCCGAGCTTAGGCTTACCGTGGAGCGCTCATAGAGGTGCGGGCATGGCGGATCGAACCCTTCGCCAGGGCTCAGGACAGGTCAGGAGGGAGGGGGCGCTTGATCGGCCTCACGCCATCAGGGAGCGGGTTCCCCCGCAAAGCCTGGAGGCCGAGATGTCGGTGCTCGGGGCGATCCTTCAGAGCAGCGAGGCCTTCCTGAAGTGCCTTGAGCTCCTGCGGCCGGACCATTTCTACCGCGACGCTCACCGCAAGATCTTCGCCGCCGCGCAGGGGCTGTTCGCGCGAAGCGAGCCGGTCGATCTGATTACCGCAACCAACGAACTCCGTCGACGAAACGAACTGGAAGAGGTGGGGAGTGCCGCGTATCTGGCGTCCCTCGTGGAGGCCGTTCCGACAGCGGCGAACGTGTCCTACCATGCACGGATCATCCGGGACAAGGCGCTTCTGCGTCAGTTGATCGACGTGGCCACGGGCATCGTGGGGCTCGGCTATGCCGATCAGGAGGAGGCGGAACAGGTACTCGAGGAGGCCGAGCAACAGATCTTCAAGATCTCTGAGGAACGCGTGCGGCGTTCCTTCCTCCCGTTGAAGTCGATCCTGAAGGACGCCTTTGAACAGGTGGAGCGACTGTATGACCGCAAGACGCAAGTCACCGGCGTCCCCACCGGATTTGCCGACCTCGATATGAGGACCGCCGGCCTGCAGCCGTCGGAGCTGATCGTCATCGCGGGCCGCCCCTCGATGGGGAAGACCAGCTTCGCCCTCAACATCGCCCGCAACGCCGCGATCGACGAACAGATACCGGTCGGGATCTTCAGCCTCGAGATGTCGAAGGAGCAGGTGGTCCAGCGGATGCTGTCCTCCGAGGCTGAGGTCGATTCCAACAGGATCAGGACCGGCTACCTTCGCGAGACCGACTGGCCGAAGCTGACAAACGCCGCCGGCCGCCTGTCGGAGGCGCCCATTTTCATCGATGACTCTGCCGCGATCACGCTCATCGAGCTGCGGGCGAAGTCGCGGAGGCTCAAGGCTGAGCAGAACATCGGGTTGGTGGTGATCGACTATCTCCAACTGATCTCGGGCCGCCTGCGTTCCGAGAACCGCCAGCAGGAGGTGTCGGAGATCTGCCGGGGATTGAAGGCGATGGCGAAAGAGTTGAAGGTCCCGGTGGTCGCCCTGTCGCAGCTTGCGCGCCGGACCGAGGAGCGGGAGGAGGGTCGCCCGCAGTTGTCGGACCTGCGGGAGTCAGGGGCCATCGAGCAGGACTCCGATGTGGTC
>CAZCMC010000106.1:0-6211 GCA_964499665.1 uncultured bacterium
CGTGATCGCGTCGTAGCCCCACGACTCGGGGACGAAGACCGCCTCGTAGCCGCGCGCCTCCGCCAGCCTCACCAGCTCGATCAGCTCCCCACGTGGCACGCCGTTTCCAAGTTGAAGCGTTAGCCCGAGGCGTTTCATTGTTTCCTTCGACTTGGCTCAGGCTGCGCACTGAGCCTGCCGAAGTGACAGGCTTGTCGAAGCCAAGGTTTCAGGTCCCTCTATCCCACGCACTCCAGAAGGTGTCAAGGACAAGTCAGGGGCGATCCCTGCATTTTTTCCTTGCCTCCCCTTCAAACCTCCGATACGGTATGCCTACACAAGAAAGGAGGTGATCCAGTGCGCATACCCTTAGCGATCTGGACCTGTGAGGTGATTGTAACGTAGGCATATCCTCCTCACGGATCGGCTGCCTATGGATTCCGCCTACGGAATTCCAGCAGTCACCGAGCCCCGAAGCCCCTGGCCTTGTCCACCTGGGCCCCCGCTGGTGCGGGGGAAGCGCTTCGGGGCTTTTTATTTTTTCTGGCTCCTCCGGCTTCAGTGGGGGCAGATCGCGGGTCGTCCTTTTCAATCCTGGACACGTCGGTCCTCGTGGATGCATGAGCGCCCATGCCGAACAATGTGCACGGGATCTTCCTCGTAGGGGCAGGGCTTGCCCTGCCCAATCGGGGCCTTCTACAGAAGCAAGGCGCAGCAAGCAGCGCCCCTACAAGTCGGACGTCCTACAGTGGCAGGAGGAGGCCCTTATCGAGCTGGTGGACGACGGTGGCGACCTTGGCGGCCTTCGGGTCGTGGGTGACCATGATGATCGTCTTGCCGAAGTCCCGGTTCAGGCGGCTGAGGATCGCCAGGACGTCCTGCGCGGACTTGGCATCGAGATCTCCGGTCGGCTCATCGGCAAGCAACAGGGCCGGATCGGTCACCAGCGCGCGGGCGATGGCGACGCGTTGCTCCTGCCCGCCGGACAGTTGACGCGGGAGGTGATCCATCCGGTCGGCCAACCCCACCAGCGCGAGGGCCGTCTCAACGTGGGCGCGACGCTCGGCCCGAGTCAGGTCGCTCAGCAACAGCGGCAGCTCGACGTTCTCGCGCGCCGTGAGGACCGGGATCAGGTTGAGGGTCTGGAAGATGAAGCCGATCTGCTGGTTCCGCCACTCGGCGAGGTCGTCGTCATCCAATTCGGCAATGTCGGTCTCGCCGATGAAGACATGCCCCGAGCTGGCCCGGTCGATCCCGGCAATGATGTTGAGCAGGGTGGTCTTCCCGGACCCGGAGGGACCCATCAGCGCGACGAACTCTCCTTCGGCCACCCGCAGGCTCACGTCGTCCAACGCAATGACCTCCGTCGAGTCGCGCCGAAAGACCTTGGAGAGAGATTCGACTCGAACGATCGCTGGCGATCCCATATCCGAGCCGGCTCTCGTCCTACTTCTTGACGCGAAGCCGCTGGCCATCGCGCAGCGCCTCAAGGCCACGGACGACGACGGCCTCGCCCCCCTGCAACCCCTCCAAGACCTCCACGCGGCCGTCCAGCTCGTTGCCCACCTTCACCGGCCGCCCGGCCGCCTTCGAGCCATTCGCCAGGAACACGAGGCTCTGACCCTCCCTGGTGAGGACCGCCTCTTTCGGGATGAGGATTCTTGGCGCCCCGCTCACTGGGTCCTTGGGCGGTTCCAGGAAGGTGACCTTCGCGTTCATCTCCGGGCGGATGGTGTCGTCCGGATCGGTGATCCGCACCTTGACCTGCAAGGTCGCTTTCTGCCGGTTCGCCTCGGGTGCAAGCTCGGCCAGCACGCCGTGGTAGGTGTGGTCCGGAAAGGCATCCGCCACGATAACGGCCGGCTGGTTCAGCCGGATCTTTCGGATCTCGTTCTGGCTCACGTCCACCTCGACGTCCAGCTCCTTCAAGTTTGCCATCGAGAGGACAGCCGACTTCGCCCCCCTGCCGCCGATGAAGGAGATCGTCACGATCTCACCGGGCTCCACCAACCGCTCCAGGATCGTCCCGGCGATGGGGGCTCGAATCAGCGTATTGTCCAGATCGACCTGTGTGCTGCGCAGGGCAGCCTCGGCCTCGCGGACCTGGGCGCGGCCCAGGTCGATCTGCTCCTGGCGGGGGCCGATCCGCATCATCTCGAAGCTCTGCTGCGCGGCTCGGAGCTGAGCTGTTGCCACCTCGTGTCTGTTCCTTGCGCCATCGAGGAGTTGGCGCGACACCGCCCCTTCAGCGTGCAGTTGCTGGAATCGCGTCAGGTCGAGCGCGGCATTGGCGACGTTTGACCGTGCCTCTTCCATGGCGGCGCGGGAGCGCTCGATCTCCTCCGGACGCGAGCCGGTCTCCAGCTCCCTCAGCCTGGCCCTGGCCGCGCCCAGCAAGGCCTCAGCCCGATCCACCGCCGCCATGAACTCGCGCTGCTCGATCCGCAACACCACCTTGCCTCGTTCGACCCTGTCCCCCTTCTCCACGCCGATCCACTCGACCCGGCCGGTGATCTTCGGCGCCAGCTCGATCTTGCGGTGCGGGATGACATACCCTCCGGCAACAAGGACCGGCGTCGGCGTTCCGGGCTCGACTCGTTGAGCCATCGCCACCTCGACCTCGATCGGATTGAACCGACCGCGAAGGAGGAAGAAGCCGACCAACAGCACGACGAGCAGCCCGGCCACGCCGTACCGGAGCCAAGGCGCACGCCGTCGCGCGGCCCTCCGTTTGCGCTCCGGGTCGATCCGGAGCGTCCGAAGGGACTGATCCAGGCTGTCTTGCGTATCCGCCATGGCGGGGTCGCGCTCCACCTATCCTTCCCGCAAGGTGTCAACCATAGGCTGGCGGGAGGCAAGCCGGGCCGGTAGCAGGCCCCCGAGGCCTCCCATCACGAGAGAAAAAGCGAGGCCGCGCAGCAACAGGTCCGGAGTGATGCGGAAGGCAAAAGAGACGTCGCTGAAGGTTCGAAAGTTCGTGGTCCCGGTTGTTATGCCATGGATCGGCAGGGCCAGGAGGCATCCGACAACACCGCCGGCGAGACCCAGCAGCAGCGACTCGGTCAGGAAGGACAGCATGATGCTGCCCGACCGAAAGCCCAGGACCCGCAGGACGCCGATCTCGCGGCTGCGGCGCGCCACCGAGGCATACATGGTGTTCATCGCGGCGAAGCTGGCGCCGATCGCCATCATGACCGCCATGAAGCTTCCGAGGATCTTGATGGGACCGGCCGTCTTCGTCTGTTCCGCATAGTAGGCCAGCTCCGAAAGCCCCTTCAGGTGCAGACGCCGGTCATCGGAGATCCGTCGCTCCATAGCCCGCAGTGCAGAGGCGTTCTCGGCTCGCAGCAGGACGGAGGAATAATTGGGGCGGTCGAAGTCGTCTCCCAGCTCCGACGCATCGGCCCAGATCTCCGAATCGAAGGCGGTGCGCCCGGCCTCGAACAGTCCGACGACCCTCCAGTGGCTCCTGCCGAAGCGGATCATCTCTCCAAGCCCGGCGTTCTGGAACCGCTCGGCGACCGAACGGCCGACGATGATCTCGCGAAGGCCCGGCCTGAACAGCCGCCCTGCCACCAATCGGACCTGAGGACGTAACTCAAAGCCTTTCTCGAAGACGCCACGAACCATGACGTTCGAACCCTGCCCGTCGCTCCGCTTCGACAAGTTCAACAGCACGATGACCTCGGGTGAGACCAGCGGTGTCCCCTCCGAATCGACCGCCACGCCCGGCAGGTACTTGATCACCTGGAGCGAATCTCTTGTTACGACGCTGCTGGTCTCTACCTGGGAGCCCTGTCGCAGCACGACCAGGTTCAACGGCATGCCGGTCGCCACGAACGCCTCTTCCAACCCGCGGGCCAACGCCATGACGCCGATGAAGACCGCCACCACCAAGCCGATGCTCAGGGTGGTCATCACCGTGCTGAAGGCGCGAACCCGCATGTTGCGGAAGTTATACGAGAGCGGGATCAGCATCTCTCGATCGCAGGAACAGGGTGAGTGGAGACTCCACTCGTGTCATTGCGAGGAGCGATTTCTGCGACGAAGCAATCCGACACGGAGTGTCGTTGCGAGGCAAGGCCGTGGCAATCCCCGAGATTGCTTCGCCATGCTCGCAATGACAGCACCTTGCATTTTTCCGCATCCCGACAAGTAACGTCAGCCGACGCGGCGCAGCGCCTCGGCGATCGTCAGGTGGCTCACTCGGAACGCGGGGAACGCGGCGCTGGCCAGGCCGATCAGAACCGAAAGGAGAAGGCCCAGCAAGATCGTCGAGGGCTCCACAATAAAGATCGGAAACATGCCTTGGGTGTAGCGCCAGACATCGACCACAGAGTAAAAGAGGCGCGCGCCGACTGTGCCCAGCGCGCCGCCGATCAGGGCGATCGCGGCCGACTCCGCCATCAAGATGGCCAGCAGCCTGCGGCGTCCGAAGCCAAGCGTCTTGAGGATCGCGATCTCCCTGGCGCGTTCCCGGATCGACATCGCCATAGTATTGGCTGTCACCAACAGGATGGTGAAGACCACGACGCTCGAGATCCCGGCGACGAGGGTCTTGACGTTCCCCATCATCGAGACGAACCCCAACTGGAAGGCACGCTCGGTCTCGGTCTTTGTCTCGGCGTCGCTGTTCTTGAACATGGTATCCACCGTGTCCATGATCCGCGGGATATCGGCCGCCGAGGCCGCCTTGAGCCAGAAGGTCCCCACCTTGCCGGGGCGGCCCAGCGACTCCTCCAGATAGGCCCGGTGGAAGAAAAACGCAGTCTCGTCGGTCCCCGTGTAGATCCCGCGTAGGACGAACTCCAGATCGACCGGGTAAATCGTTCCCTGCAGGGTGATCCGATCGCCAAGCCGCCACTTGAACCGTTCGACGAGCCTCCGGCCGGCTACGGCCGCCGTGCGCTCCTTCTGGAACGTCTTCAACTGCTCCGGCGGAATGCGATTTTCCGGAAACACCGGAAAGAGGGTGTCAGGATCGCAGGCGAAGTTCGCGAAGAAGTTGGCCTCGTCGATGTAGATCCCGCCGAACCAGGTGAGCGCGTGGACGATCCGCACCCCCGGCACTCGTGCCAGCTTGGCGGCATAGGCCTCGGGCAATCGATCGCCGAGGGAGCTGGCCCGCCGAACCACGAGTCTCAGGTGTGTGTCTTCCCCCTCCGGCTCGCGGTTCAGCTCGGTCAGGACCGTCATCAAGGTCGCGAGAACAAAGAGGGAGAGGCCGATGCTCAGGACGGTGAGCACGGTCCGCCGCCGGTTCCTGACCATGTTTTTCCAGATGAAGTGAAGATGGTTCATGACCGCCCCCCGAGAGTACAATCGATCCGGAGCAAACCTTATCAGTATAAGGGGGCAATCTCGGATCGTCAATAATTGCGGCTTGCGACAGCAGTCAACTGTGGAACCTGGGCCTACCAAGTTGCGTCGAATCGTGGGGCCTTCGGGGCAGGTGAATCAGAACAACCCAAGAAGCAAAGTCGGGCTAAGGGCAGAGGTTTGATCACATTTGCAAGCAGTCGAGCACTAAACTAAGGTAATCGAACCGATGCACAATGAGAACCTAAGCAGGCGCAGCGACCCCGTAAGGATTCAACGATTCAATCGTCGCCGTTGGTGCCTTGATGGTGGTCTCTTCCCTTCTGGGCTGGGTTGTTCCAATTAAAGTCCACTGGATAGTGGTCACAATCGGGTCGATTGAGGGCGTTGGGATAGGAAGCCCACGTTCACAAAGAGCGGCCAGATACTCTCGTTTCGCATCCTCAAGATTCTGTCGAGCTTCTTCCACGGTAGACCCATGACTCATGCAACCCGGCAGGTCTGGAATTTCTGCTACGTACGCAAGGCTTCCATCCGTGCAGATTTCCGGGCGAACAACAGTCCCGTATTGAATGGCCGCTGGATCCAACCGCATGGTTACAGTGATCGTTCCCTCCCTTGCTGGTGAGGCTCTTCCGTCTGGAGTTCTTTCAGTTTCTTGATTAGTTCGATCGCCCGTTGGACGTACCCAATAGGCAGAGGATCATGTCTAGCCACGGTGGCCCTCAATTCTGGGTATTCCGTATGCATATATATCCTATGCTTCGGCCCTTCACGACACCAAAATCCAAAGCCTCGGTAGAGCGTGTGTAGGTCATGAAATCCCCACCCCTGCTTGCTTTGCCGCATTCGCTCCAGAGCTTCTCGGCAGCCGTCGACACACTCTATTGCCCCGGCATCGCCTGCGGAGGCG
>CAZCMC010000107.1:0-6174 GCA_964499665.1 uncultured bacterium
GCGTCCCCGGCGGCTCAACCCCCGCCATGGCCAGCTCCGCGCGGGTGGGCCGATCCTCCACCACGACCTCCACGTTCTTCATTCGCTCGGCTATCGGGGACGGGAGCGAAGCGATCGCCTGCGAGACCAACCGCCGGAACTCCTGAGGGCTCAGAGCCATTCGCCGTTCGACTGGGCTCACGACAGGCCGTTCGATCCTTCGACAGGATCAGGACAGGCCCTTCGACGGTGCTCAGGCTGCGCACTGAGCCTGTCGAAGTGACAGGCGCCGCTCACGACACGCGGCCTGCCCAGTCAGGCCCTTCGGCACGCCGCCTCAGCGGGATCACCATGACGAGGCCCGCTACGAACCCGCCGACGTGGGCAAACCAGGCCACGCCTCCAACCTGAGCGCCCCACGTCAGCAAGCCGCTCATCAACTGAACGACGATCCAAAATCCCAACACAATGAGGGCACGGATTTCGATGACCCGCACGAACCAGCCGAAGAACACCAGCGTCACCACGCGAGCATGGGGATACAGGAGGAGATACGCCCCCAGCACCCCGGAGATCGCCCCACTGGCCCCGACCATCGGGATCTGCGAATGGGGGTCCGAGAAGATCTGTGTCGCCGCGGCGGCCGCCCCGGACAGGAGATAAAAGAGGAGAAAGCGAACGCGCCCCAATCTGTCTTCCACGTTGTCGCCGAAGATCCAGAGGTAGAGCATGTTGCCGGCCAGGTGGAACAGGCCCCCATGGACGAACATCGAGGTAAGGATGGTCCCGTAAAGCGGGACAGGGTGCGGGACCAGCAACTGCCCTTGGCTGATCTCGACAGGGATAAGGCCATAGAGGTAGACGAACCGGACCGCCGCCCGCGGCGGAAGCGTGAGCTGATTCAGGTAGACCAGGACATTGATGACGATCAGACCGATGGTGATAAGGGGGGTGCGGCTGGAGGGGATGTTGTCTTTGAGGGGGATCATGAATGGAGTTCACAGTAGAACGAAAGGCGTTCACAGTTCATAGAAACCAAGGGCGTTCATAGTAGAACCAAGGGCGTTCATAGTTCATAGTGGTAACGGATGCAGTTCAGAACAGCAGGAAACCAACTCTGCTCAGTACAAACCATGAACTATGAACTCTGAACTATTTACCGTCCTGCCCGCTCCCCTTGCCCGTCAGCGGCACGAACAGCACCGGCGCGACCGACCGCGTCTGCAGTCTGCCACCCTGCTTCTCTCCCAGAATCAGCTCCTGTGTCATCATCGCTCCGCCCACGGGGATCGCCATTCGCCCGCCCTCGCGCAGTTGCTCGATCAGCGGAGCCGGTATCTGTGGCGCCCCCGCAGTGACCACGATCGCATCATAGGGAGCGAACTCGCGCCATCCCTCATAGCCGTCGCCCTGCCGGACATGAGCGTTCCGATACCCCAGGGTCTCCAGACGGGCACGGGCCCCCTCGGCCAGTGACGGGATGATCTCTATCGTATACACATCGGCGGCCAGCTCGGCCAACACGGCGGCTTGGTATCCGGAACCTGTCCCGACCTCAAGCACCCGATGGGACGGCTGGACCTTGAGGAGTTGAGTCATCAGGGCGACGATGTAGGGTTGAGAAATCGTCTGCCCTGCCCCGATGGAAAGCGGACGGTCCTCGTAGGCGAATGGTTCGAGGGCGGGTTCAACGAACAGGTGGCGCGGGACCCTCCCCATGACGGCGAGAACCCTCGGGTCAACAATATCGCGCGCCCTCAGTTGCTGGTCCACCATTCGGCGCCGCGCGACCTCGGGGCTCTCATCTCCGCCTGCCATGCATCCTCCCGGAACCATCAAAGTCAACCCCGCTGCGATAACGAGGCAGAGGGATCGTGGCGCAACAATACCAACCTTCACAGGGCCCCACCACGAACTGCTGGCCGAAACAGAAAAGCCCCGATCCCCATCAGAGGGTCAGGGCTTATCGGTCCTGACGCGGACGGAATCACGTCAATTACATTCCAATAGAACGATATATTTCCTATTACTTCTAGCTAGTTATACCAGTTAATTCAAGTAATCTTTAAGGTGCCTTGATTTGGCCATCACCTGTAATTTCTGCTTGGCTCGCTGCTCGATCTGGCGCACCCGCTCCCGTGAGAGGTGGAGCCGCTTGCCAACCTCCTCCAGGGTCATCGAATCCTCCTCCCCCAAACCGAAGCGCAGCTCAATAATCAGCCGCTCCCTCGGTGCGAGCCTTGCCAACATTCGCTCCACCTCTTCACGGAATGAGCTTTGGATCAGTTCATAGTCAGCAGGAGGAAGCTGTCTCGATTCGTACAGCTCCATCCCAATACGCTGTTCAAGACCGATCTCATCGCTGAGAAATGCCGGCTGCCCCGGACGATGCAATGCACCCTCCAGGTCGCTCGCGGGAAGGTCGAGCCCCTCTGCAACTTCCGAGTCGGTCGGCGTGGCCTGCAACTGCTGAGAGAGATCGGCGCGGATATCGCTCACCTGGGATGCGAGGCGGGCCTTCCGGAGCGGAAGCCTTACCGCCCCTCCGCCTGAGGCACACGCCTGCATGATCGCCTGCCGGATCCACCACACGGCATAGGTGATGAACTTGACGTTATATGCCGGGGAGTAGCGGCGCGCCGCCTCGAGCATGCCGATGTTCCCCTCGTTGATGAGATCCAGCAGCGAGAGACCGCACCCTCGATAACGGAGCGCTACCTTGACTACGAAGCGGAGGTTGGCTTCGACCAGTCGCTTCATGGCCCTCTCGTCCCCCCGCTGGATCGCTTTCCCTAGGGCGAGCTCCTCCTCCTTCTTGAGGAGCGGAACCTGAGCGATCCGCTTCAGGTAGGCGCCGAGCGCGTCGCCTGAAACCCCCTCGTAAAAACTCGGAAACGATCCCTTCGCCACTCTGTCCACCCTCTCGCGGTCAGACTACGATGCGTCCGCGCTAACACCACCCCGCACTGTTAGGGTGCCTCAGCGTACCACACTGCTCCGGATGTTGTCAAAGCGGCCCCATACCCCGTGGCGACTCATTCAATCCGCCTAGCGCGGCGTGACCGGCATTCCAGGGACACCCCACTCGATTCTTCGGACAGCCCGATGGTCTGCTAGTTTAGAAACAAGGCTCTTCAGGGAATGGTGCGGGTAACGGGATTGTCTGTCATGGTGGTATCTGAATCGTAGGGGCGCTGCTTGCTGCGCCCTTCTCGGGGTCAGAGGCCTGGTTGGGCAGGGCAAGCCCTGCCCCTACGAGGAGCATGATCCCATGTACGCGGTTCGACATGACCCGACACGCCTCCAGCCATGCCGACAGTCCGGGGTAGAAAGAACACCACCCGGTTACCCACTCTGAACCCGGAAGAGCCAGAAAAAAGCTGAAGGCGAGCTTGTCGAAGAGCGGCGTGGAGGAAGGTTGGAGGGGGGACGTTATTATTATTATTAGATGATCACGATCCAGGTTCTGCCTTCTCGCTGCTGACCACCAGCTCGGCTCCTCGCCCTGCCGGAAGGAGCCGCGAGGCATCACCTTGATGCACGAAGATCTCGAGATAGTTCGCGCTGCCGATGACTGCGCCGGGCGCGCCGGGCGCGACTTGGGCGTAGTAGGCGACAATCGGGAGCGATTGGCCTCCGATCTGCACCAGCAGTGCCGTGATGGGACCTCCCGAAGCCAGAAGCTCAAGGTCGTCCCTGCCGATGTTGCTCACCAGGTTGCCGAAGCGGTCGATGTGGAGGATCTCTCCCTTGATCGATCTCGCCCCGCATTGCGATGGGCGGGGAAGCGTCAGACGAACATAATCCTCGATCGGGTGCCCGAACCGATCCGGTTCGGCCCCAAGCGAGAGATGGCCCGCGACCGGCGCGAAGATGTCGCGCCCGTGAAACGTGGCGCTGACAGGTTGCAGAAAATACCGGGCAGCCGTGATCGCCCGGACGCTCGACGGTCCGCCCCTCTCCGCGATCGGGCCAAGCAGACCGTTGTCCGGGCCGACGAACAGGTGGCCGTCGCAGGCGGCCAGGATCGGCCGGCGCGGCCCGCCAACCCCCGGATCGACCACGGCAACATGAATGGTCCCTTTGGGGAAGTAACGGTAGGAGGTGCCAAGGAGGAACGCGGCCTCGGAAGGGTCGTGCGCGGTCGTTCCGTGACACAGATCGACGATGACCGCCTCGGGGTTGATCCCGAGAATCACGCCCTTCATCACACCGACGAACGGATCGCTCCCTCCGAAATCGGTGAGCAGCGTGATGACCCGGCGCGCGTCATCACCCATTCAACACTCCCACCTTCATCAGGAGGCCGGTTGCCTCGGCCACGACATCTCCGTTCTCCTGCTCGGCCCAGGCCTTCACGTTGAGCGTCTTGGCACCCTGCTTCACAATCCGGCCGCGGAAAATCAGCCGTTCTCCCACGGCAGCCGGCCGTCGAAGCTTGATCTCCAGCTTGGCGCTCACCGCGACGATCTTCCGAAGGTAGGCGGCGTTGACCATGACCTCATCCAGGATCGTGGCGATGATGCCGCCGTGAACGATGTCTTTCCACCCCTGATACCGCTTGGGCGGGGTGAACTCGGTCCGGATGCCATCCTCACCGACAAGCTCAAAGTCGAGCTGCAAGCCGTCTCTGTTTTGCTTGCCGCACACGAAACACATCTGATCGTTGTCGTACTCCATGAACCCTTCCCCGCGCTTTTTCATTGACTTTTCGGGGTGGACCCCTTACAAGTAATTTCCGCAACTCATTCGCGCTGCGGATGCCGAAGTGGCGGAATTGGTAGACGCGCTGCGTTCAGGGCGCAGTGAGCGTATGCTCATCGGGGTTCGAGTCCCCGCTTCGGCACCAACCAGACTCCCGAACCTGCGGGCCTCGGCTTCCCGAGGCCAATTTTGTTTTCTGGGCGCTGGTGTCCACATGGTGTCCACGATTCCCCCCGATCCATACAAAGGTTAACGGTTAGAATGCCTCCCGATAACGTCCCTTTGCAGTCAACGGGCTACGACCTTTCGTAAGCTTCTAGGAACTCATCTCTTGATATCCCTGCCTGATTACAGATGGTCCGCAGGGTCGATGCCTTCAGATTTGGATGATTCGGCATGGTCAAAGGTGTCCTGGTCCCATCGGGATTTTCGCGAACCATCGAGATATGCTCCCTCTCCCTGACGAGCCGAAAGCCTAATGATTCGAACGTTCTTATGGCTCTTCGCTTCGGTGCATCGCTCGGGAATCTCGCCATCAGATATCGACGCCAGCCTCGGCAATAAATGCTTCAAGCACTGGAGGCTCGACGGCGAGAGCCTCCTCACCAAAACTCTCGACATGAAACCTGATTGCGGACTTGACATCAGCGAGCACTTCTTCGTAGGTGTCGCCTTGGCCGACAACGATCCCCTTCACACCAAGCGGATATGCCACATAACCATCCGTGTGCTTTTCGACGATAATTTTGATCTGCCGCATGATTGGCTGCTCCTTTCTCAAAGCGGAATCGCTTAGACCAGGGTTCTCACCCGGTGGACATTCCGTTTGGACCCGCTCGGTAATTGGTCTTTGCGGTTCGCGAGATAGCTGCGTGAACTAAGCTGGAGATCTCCAGCTAGGTACACATTAGGCCGCTTAGCGCGTTCAGGGCGCAGTGAGCGTACGCTCATCGGGGTTCGAGTCCCCGCTTCGGCGCCATATCATATCACGGCATTAGCCTCTATTCTTCAGAATTCCCCTCACGCCGATGCTGTCCTATAGCAGACGCATTAAATAGCATGTCATTGCGAGGGAACGAAGTGACCGAAGTAATCTCAAAAAAGGCGAGATTGCTTCGCTCCTTTCAGTCGCTCGCAAAGACGATGTAACAACATTTAATCCTGAATCTGGCGTGAAAAGTGACATCACAGCCTGAGTGTCCAAAGGTGACCCGGAGTTTTCGCGAACTACGAGGCTATGTTCCGAAAGCTAATCAAAAAGTAGCTTTCGGCGCAAGGCCAAAATTGACCTCTAACAAGCCCTTGGCGCCTTTTCCAACGGTTCATATGGGAATATTCACGCCGGATTCAGGTTAATGCGTTTGTATTAGTATGCCCGTAGGCAAGCTCAGAACAGCTTGTCCTAACCGCCACGCCGCGTCCCGCTGTTCAGCCTGGCGGGGCCGCGCTTGTGCGCTCATCTCGCGGAGCAGCCTGGCATACTATGAACTG
>CAZCMC010000108.1:0-4763 GCA_964499665.1 uncultured bacterium
AGGAGACCGCTTCGGGTGAGGGTGTCAAGCCCGTTCATGAATAATCCGGGTTAGGTGGGCATCGGTCTCCCGTGCTCAGTTGCGTCAAAGACCTTCCTATTTTGCCAGCTCCTCCAGATCTCGAAGATGACGGGATAGATCAGAAGCTCGAGGAGGAAAGAGGTGACGATCCCGCCGATCATGGGGGCGGCGATCCGCTTCATCACGTCGGCCCCGGTCCCGTGGCTCCACATAATCGGGAGAAGCCCCATGAGAATCGCCATGACGGTCATCATCTTTGGCCGGATCCGCTGAACGGCGCCCTCCTCGATCGCCCCCTGAAGGTCAGCCTTGCTTGTCATGCGCCCCTCGCGCTGTCGCTTCTCGTAGGCGTGGTCCAGGTAGAGAAGCATCACGATTCCAGTCTCGGCGTCCACCCCGGCCAGCGCGATGATCCCGACCCAGACAGCCACGCTCAGGTGATAGCCGAGGAGATAGAGGAGCCAGATCGCCCCAATGAGGGAGAAGGGGACTGCCAGGAGCACGATGAAGACCTTGGTTACCACCCGGGTGCTGAGGTAAAGAAGCACGAACACAATCACCAAGGTCAGGGGGATCACGATGGCGAGACGAGCCTTCGCCCGCTCGAAGTATTGGAACTGCCCCGCCCAGCTCAAGTAATACCCCTTGGGGATCTGGACCATCTGGGTGATCATTTTCTTTGCTTCATCCACGTAGCCGACCAAGTCCCGACCGGTCACGTCAATGAACACATAGCCGACCAGAGCGCCGCCCTCATCCCGAATGGAGGGCGGCCCTGTCGTTATCCTGATGTCGGCCAGTTGGGCCATGGGGACCTGGGCCCCCGTCGGCGTGGGCACAAGGACTCGCTTGAGGGCTTCGATATCGTCCCGCAACTCGCGGGGATACCGAACCTGGATCGGATATCGTTCCCGCCCCTCAACGGTCATGGAGACCTCCTTTCCGCCGATGGCGGTCTCGATGAGATCTTCCACATCCATGACCTGCAGGCCGTAGCGCGCCGCTTCCTGGCGCCGGATGGTGAAGTCGATGAAGTAGCCACCGGTTGTTCGCTCTGACAAGACGCTCCGCGTTCCCGGGACCATCCCGATGGCCGCCTCGATCTCCTTTCCGATCTGTTCGATCACCTGAAGGTCTGGACCGAAGATCTTGATCCCAAGCACGCTCCGGAATCCGGTGGCCAGCATCTCGGTCCTCGTCTGGATCGGCATCCACCAGACGTTGGGCATGCCGGGGAAGCGCATCTGGGCGTCCATGGAATCGACCAGCTCGTCGAAGGTCATCGGGCGCTCTTCGGGCCAGACAGGCCTGAGGAGCTTCTTCACAGTCTCGGGCGCCCAACGCGAGTACCACCGATGCTGCCGGGCCTTGCGCCACTCCGACTCGGGCTTCAGCTCCACGAGGGTCTCGACCATCATGATGGGGGCCGGGTCGGTCGCTGACTCGACCCGACCGATCTTGCCGAAGACCGAGTGGACCTCGGGGAATTGACGGAGCATCTTGTCCTGGATGTGGAGGATCCGGGCCGCCGGGGTGACGGAGAGTCCGGGTAGGGCGGTGGGCATATAGATGATCGTCCCTTCATGCAGCGGGGGCATGAACTCTGAGCCGAGGCGGAGGAAGGGGAGGATGGTCGAAGCCAGGGCGATCAGGGCGAAGAGAAGAGTGGTCTTGGGAAAACGGAGGACGGCCTTGACGGCCGGATGGTAGAGACGGATGAGGATCCGGTTGATGGGGTTCTTCGACTCCGGGGCAATCCGACCGCGGATCAGGAGCAACATCAGCCCAGGGGCTAAGGTGACCGAGAGGAGGGAGGCAAAAAACATGGCGAAGGTCTTGGTGTAGGCCAACGGCTTGAAAAGGCGCCCCTCTTGTGCCTCCAGGGTGAAGACCGGAATGAAGGAGACGGTGATCACCAGCAGCGAGAAGAAGAGCGGCTTACCAACCTCTTTGGCCGCCTCGATGATCACCTGCGCCCGATTGCCCGGCTTCCCTTCATGCTCCCAGCGCTCCAGGTGCTTGTGGGCATTCTCGATCATGATGATGGCGGCATCAACCATCGCCCCGATGGCGATGGCAATCCCCCCCAGGGACATGATGTTGGAGGTGAGGCGCATATAGTACATCGGGATAAAAGAGAGGAGGATGGCGATCGGGAGGATCAGGATCGCCACCAGGGCGCTCCGCAGGTGAAAGAGGAAGAGGATGCAGACCAGGCTGACAATGATGATCTCTTCAATCAGCTTCTCCTTCAGGGTGGCGATTGCCCGCTGAATGAGGCTGGAGCGGTCGTACACAGGGACGATCTCGATGCCGTCAGGCAGTGCCGGCTTGATCTCCTCGAGCTTTGCCTTGACACCGTTGATCACGTTGAGGGCGTTCTCGCCATAGCGCATGACGATGACGCCTCCCACCGCCTCGCCCTCGCCGTTGTAGTCGGTGATCCCCCGCCGCATGTCGGCGCCAATCTGGACCTTGGCGATATCCCGCAGCATGATGGGAGTTCCCTGGCCACCGGTTCCCAGGGGGACGTTCTCCAGATCGGCCACCGACCGGATGTATCCCCGCCCCCGAACCACGTATTCCGTTCCCGATGTCTCGATGGCCCGGCCGCCGACGTCGTTGTTGCTCCGCCGGATCGCTTCGATGACGCCACTGAGGGGGATGTTATACGCCAGCAGCGCGTTCGGGTTGACATTCACCTGGTACTGTTTCACGAAGCCTCCCACGCTGGCCACCTCGGCGACGCCCGGGACGGTGGCCAGCGCGTAGCGGAGGTTCCAGTCCTGGAGGCTTCTGAGAAAGGCGAGGTCATACCGGCCGCCCCGGTCGATGAGAGCATATTGGTAGACCCAGCCGACTCCCGTGGCATCAGGGCCAAGGGTTGGGACCACCCCCTCGGGCAGCCTTCCTGCGACACCCTGCATGTACTCGAGGACCCGGCTCCGAGCCCAGTAGATGTCGGTTCCGTCCTCGAAGATCACGTAAACGAAGGAGAGGCCGAAAAAAGACTGCCCCCGCACGAACTTGACACGGGGAGCAGAGAGGAGCTTGGTGATGATAGGATAGGTGATCTGATCCTCGACTAGATCGGGGCCGCGGCCGGACCAGTCGGTGAAGATGATGACCTGGACATCGGAGAGATCGGGGATCGCGTCGAGCGGAACGCCTCGGAGGGCATAGATCCCCCACAGCGAGAGGAAGATCACGCTGAGAAAGACCAGGAAGCGATTCCGGGCGCTCCAGTCGATCAGGCGCTCGATCATTGCTCGCCCCCTGCCGCCCCGGCGAACCTCTGTGTGATCTCAGGCTTTCCCGGGACCGCCACCTTCACGGTCACATGCCAGGTGCCGCCCATCCCGAGGTTGGCTTTTGCCTCGTAGAACCCGTCTTTGGAGAGACCGACGGGTGCGCTCACGTCAGTCATCCCTGGCATCGGCATGGTGAAGCTGAACGAGACCTTGGCGTTGAGGATCGCCTCGCCCTTCTCGCCGGTTAACCGAACGCGCAGGATGTTCTCGCCGACCTTGGGGGGCGAGGGGATGGTCGAGAAGGTGAGGGTAACGCCTTCGACTTTTTTCTCTTGCGGGCCTGTGGGAGCCTTCGCCGTCATCTGCATGCCGGGTTCAGTTTTCTCCATCCCCTGCATCCCTTCCATCCCGCCCGCCCGCATCCGTTCCATGCCGGGCATGCCGGCCATGAGCCCCATCGACTCGCGGAGCCTGCTCTCTGAGTCGAGGAAGAAGTTGGCGCTGGCCACCACCCGGATCCCTGGCTTGAGCCCTGAGACAATCTCCTGCTGGTCATCGACCCTGAGACCGAGCGTCACCTCCTTCGGCTCGAAGTGACCCTCGCCTTTGTCCACAAACACGATCTGCCTGGTCCCCGAATCCAGGACCGCTTCTCGAGGCACGGCCAACCGTCGCCCCAGCGGCACCTTCAGTTCGATGTCAGCGAACATCCCCGGCTTCAGCCTCCGGTCGCCCGTGTTGGGTAATTCGAACCGAACCTTGGCCGTTCTGGTCTTGCTGTCGAGATAGGGGTAGATGTACACGATCCGCCCCTGGAATGTCTGCCCGGGGTCGTACGAGAGACGCACTGTGGCCTGTTGTCCCACCCGGACGAGTGGAAGCTCGTGTTCGTAGATGTCGGCGTAGACCCAGACGGTGGAAAGATCGGCGATCTTATATAGGACCATCGAGGGTTCCACCCGCATCCCTTCGAGCGCCGTCTTCTCAATCACGAAGCCATCGATGGGCGAGACCAACGTGAGCGTCTTGGTTGGCCGGCCGTTCCGCTCGAGCTCAGCGATTTGCTCCGCGGTGACGTCCCAGAGTTGAAGCCGCCGTCGGGCCGCCTCCAGGAGAGAGCTCCCCGCTGCCGCGACGTGATGGAAGGGGCTGGAGGCCACCCGCTCTTTTGCCTGGAGGGCGAGGAGGTATTCCTCCTGCGTCGAGACGAGCTCCGGACTGTAGATGCTGAAGAGCGGGTCGCCTCGCCTGACCAACTGTCCGGTGAAGTCCACGTAGAGGCGCTCTATCCATCCTTCGGTCTTGGCGTTGATCTGCTTCAATTTCCGCTCGTCGTACTCGACCCTCCCCACTGTTCGGATGGTTTTGTCGAGGGACTGATAGGTCGCCTCGGCCATTCGCATTCCGATGAGCTGCTGCTTGGCCGGGTCAACCATGATTCCGCCTCCCGCCATCGCCATGCCGGGCATTCCTTTCATGTCTCCGGCTGCT
>CAZCMC010000108.1:4863-6078 GCA_964499665.1 uncultured bacterium
TCGCGGCCGACCGCCCGCTCGAGATCGGCCAGGCTTTGTTCGAGAGTGACAAGGGCTCGATAGTAGCCGAGGCGGACATCCCGGAGGGACCGCTCGGCCTCCAGCAACCCGGTAAATTCCAGGCGACCTGTCTGATAGGCCGCCTCGGCGGCCTTCAACGACAACTCGGTCAGGGGAAGCAAGCCGGTCCGATACAAGCTCACCGATTTCCGGGCGGCATTTGATTTGAGCAGATTGTCCCGGACCTCGAGGAACGCGAGGTTCTTGATGGCCCGGTAGCTGGCTTCGGCTTTGGCGATCTGCGCGGACGCCTCTTCCACCTCTTTACCATGCTTAGCCTTCGTCCAGAAGAATGGAATGGTCAGGGTGAGCATCCCCGAATAGGTGTGCTGGAAGTTCCCTTGCGGGGTATACCAATAACCGAGACCGAGCGTGAAGTCGGGGTACCTCTGATTTCGTATTGCGAGTTCATGGGAAAGTTCTGCCCGCTTCACGCCAGAGACTGCTTCTCGGAGCTCCGGGCTCGACTCGATCGTGAGCCGGTAGAGCTCATTCTGCTCGAATGGCGTGGTGGGGGATGGCTCGAGCTCAGCGGTCTTGCCGATCAGCGCATCGGTCGGGCGGTTGAGCAGCGTGTTGAGTCTCGCCTCGGCCGACTCCCGTTCCTGCTCTGCGACGATAAGGCGGTTGATGAGATCGCTGTGTTCCACCTGCGCCCTCACCACATCGGATTGAGAGGTCTTACCGACGGTGTACCTGGTCTCGGTCGTTCTCAGGACCCGCTCATGGAGCTCAAGCTGTTCTTTGGTGATCTGGATATTCCGATCCGCCATGAACAACTCGTAATAGCCCTTTTTCACCGCAGCGATGACCTCTCGCTCCTTTGCTTGGTAGCGGGCCACCGCCATGGCCTCTTCTTGGGAAGCCACCTCCCCGCGTAGTCGAAGCTTGCCGGGGAACGGGAACCGCTGGCGGAGGTTGACCATATGCATGTTGGCCTGATTAAGGTTCGTGGGCTGATCGATGGGGATGGCCCAGCTCTCGAGATTCAGCTCAGGATCGTCGAGAGATCGGGCTGGAATGATCCTGGCCTGAGCGGCCTCGACCGCCTTGCGGGCCGCCACGATCTCGGGATTCGCCCTGAGCGCTTCCTTGATAAGGTCGGAGAGCGTTGGTGCGGCTTCCAACGTCAACGTCAGCGATTGCTGCGCAGCG
>CAZCMC010000109.1:0-6062 GCA_964499665.1 uncultured bacterium
TCCTGGTGGCGGCCTGCGCCGCCCCTCAGCTACGACCTCGGGCATGGGAGGACCTGTCCGGCGAGACGGGATTGGCCTCCTGGTACGGCGTGCCCTACCATGGGCGTCGGACCAGCAGCGGGGAGGTGTACGATATGTACCAAGTCTCAGCGGCGCACCGGGAAATCCCGCTCGGAAGCTGGGTCGAAGTGACGAACCTGACAAACGCCCGGTCCCTGACCGTCCGGATCAACGATCGCGGACCGTTCATAGAGGGTAGAATCATTGACCTCTCGTATGCCGCGGCCTCGCTCCTCGGTGTGGTCGGGCCCGGCGTAGCGCAGGTCAGGGTTCGGCTGTCCCAATCGCCGTATGGCGCCTCCGGCCCCGTACGATACGCCATCCAGGCGGGCTCATTCGCCGCAGAGACGAGCGCCCGGGCGCTCAAGGCAGAGCTGGAGCCGAAGGTCGCCGGCGTGCACATCGTGAAAGCTTTGGTTGGGGGAGAGACCTACTACCGGGTTCGCGTCGGCAGTTTCGCCTCGCGCACCGAGGCTCAGGGAACGGCAGAGCGCCTCGCCGCACTCGGGTATCGGGTCCTGGTCATGGAGTCCGCGACGCTCCCCTGACCGGCGCTCCTTGTGGAAGCGTCCCAAAAACAGAGATAGCGAGTCGTCATTGCGAGTGAATCGAAGCAATCTGACCTGAAAGGTCATTCCGAGCACATTCGCGGCGCTCAGTGTAAACTCCGCGAGGAATCTCGGGGGGATTGTCTTGGCTACACCTCGCAACGACACTACGTGTCGGATTGCCACGCACCCTTCGGGTGCTCGCAATGACAGCTAAACCGATGGTTCTCGTTTTCTATCTCTGTTTTTGGAAGCGTCTTGATGCTTGACATCTCGTGACTGGCGTCAAAGGATGACGATGGTCATATTGACATGGTCATCCAATTGGAGGTGCTGGGATGAAAATCGTCGCAGCCGGAAAGTTCAAGGCACAGTGTCTGGCCCTTTTGGACGAGGTCGCGCGCAAGCATGAAACCATCCTGGTGACCAAGCGGGGGAAACCGGTGGCCAAGATTGTCGCGGTGACCGAGGGGGAGGCGGACCTGCGCGAGCGGCTAAAGGGGAGTATCCTGCGGGAAGAGGACATCCTCAGCCCAGGGGCGATAAGGTGGGAAGCCGCCTCATGATTGTCCTGGATCTCCAAGCTGGGATATGGTAGGCCACCTCGGCATTGGAATATGGGTGTGCCGTCGTGAGCAAGGATAAGAGAATGCGCGGGTACCCGCGGGTGAGGGTGATTTGGTGATCGGCAACACGAGAGCGGTTTCCAGTGTAGTGCGTCAGATGCTCTCTTATGGAAAGATGACCCGCGCGCCTTCAGCGAGAGTGGTTGGCGGGGGCGTCGCCATTTGGTAGAAGCCATTATCTTTGCTCATAACCTGAGAAACACCTTGACACTGAGAATCCAGTAGCCGTAGGATTTCCCATGAGGGTGGATCTCATGGGGCAGGGGTGTGGTTCCTCCTGGATACAGAGAGGAGCAATGCCGAGTCTGGACGCCGCATACCGGCCTCCCTTCATCGTTATCTTTGTCAGGATCGATCCTTCCCGCGTTGTCCCAGCTATTTTCAGCGAGTGGCCCCTAGCGGCCTGGATGAGAGTACCACAACCAAAGCCTCGTTCATTTCCATCCTCAACAGTACGCGCTACCCGATTCACAAACCTTCAACACCTCCGCCTTCGCTTGCGGGGTTCCTGTGCCTTCTCCCCAGGCGTCTGTCCGCCTAAGAGTTGCGATCGGGATGCGACCGCTGAAGAGAGCAGCACACGGTGGGAATCGCGCTCACGAACCGAATTCCGACGTTCCGCCGGTGACCTTCCGTTGGGTTCATGGACCTCAGTATGGAAGGAAATGAGCCCATGAATATGAAGAGAAAACCGGGTTTGGCCAGGAGCCGGGTCACGATGGTCACCATCATCCTGGCTGCCGAAGTGTTCGTAGCCGACCTCGTGTTTCCACTGGGGTTGGCGGTCTGGCTGCCGTACGCGGCCCTCGTGCTGATCTCTCTGTGGGCACCGCATCGAAGGTACACTATCATTGTTGCAACAGCCACGACGGCACTTATTATTCTCGGGCATTACCTCTCTCCCTTTGCGCTTGCGGGGGTCGGATCCTGGCAATCCCTGTTCAACCGGGCTCTCGGCGTGCTGGTGATTTGGGTAACAGCCCTGCTCTGCCTACAGCGCAAGCGTGGAGAGGAGACCCAGCAGGCACTCCTCCGACTGAGCGATCAGTTGAGCCGATCCCTTGACCTGGAAGAGGCATATCCGGTCTTTGCAGCGGCGGCGAAGACGTACCTGCCTTACGATCGAATCGGGGTGGTCGTACCGAAAGGAGAATCGTTGGTGGTAGCCCTGTCAGTCGCCGAGTCACCGTTGCAGAGCTATCAAGGGATGGAGTGGCCCGACGCAAAAGCGAGCGCGGTAGCATGGGTGTTGGAACACAAGGACGCCAGGGTCGTGCGGAATCTGGAGACAGAGCAGGCCTTTCCTGACGAAGCATTTCTCTACAAGGAAGGGGTCCGCGCGACAATCATGTTGCCCTTGCTGGTCGGAGGGGAGGCGGTCGGGGCCTTCTTCGTGGGCAGCCGGACACCTGGCGCCTACTCTCAGCGGCACCTGGAGTTGCTTGGCCCGTTGGCCGATCATCTCGCCCTCGCCCTCCAGAACGCCCGCCTCTATAACGAGGCGAAAGGCCATGCTGAGGAATTGGAGCGGCGCGTGGAGGAACGGACCCGGGAGCTGCAGGCGGCGAACCTCCAGCTGGAGGCTGCCTCGCGGCACAAGTCGGAGTTCCTGGCCAACATGTCCCATGAACTCCGGACGCCGCTCAACTCTATTCTCGGCTTCTCGGAGCTCCTGGCACAGCAGACGTATGGCCCCCTGACCCAGAAGCAGGCCCGCTATGTGGACAATATCCATACGTCAGGTCAGCACCTCCTCGCCTTGATCAGTGATCTCCTGGACCTCTCGAAGGTTGAGGCCGGGAAGCTGGAGCTGCACCCTCAATCCTTCCATCTCCGGGAAGCCATCGAGGCAGCCCTCCACGCCATCCGCCTTCAGGCCGAGGCGAAGCGGCAACTCCTTCACCTTCAAGTCGCCGACGATCTTTCGGCCATCACGGCGGACCCGATCCGGGTCCGGCAGGCCCTCTACAACCTCCTTTCGAACGCGGTGAAGTTCACCCCCGCGGGCGGTTTCATTACCGTCACCGCCAGGCAGGTGCGGAGTGCGGAGTGCGGAGTGCGGAGTGAGACCAATAGCACCTCGCACCTCGTACCTCGCACGTCGCACGACGGCGATTACGTAGAAATCAGCGTGGCCGACACCGGGATCGGGATCAAGCCTGAGGACCTGTCAAAATTGTTCCGGCCATTCACGCAACTGGAGTACACCCTCACTAGACAGGCCCAGGGGACTGGGCTTGGCCTCGCCTTGACGAAGCGCCTCGTCGAGTTGCACCGCGGCACTATCTGGGCCGAGTCGGCGGGGGAAGGCCGGGGGAGCACCTTCACGATCTGGCTCCCCCTGAGGTCGCCTCCGCTCCCCCGGACCTGATCCTCCTGGACATCATGATGCCGACGCTGGACGGCTATGCGGTCTGCCGCCAGCTCAAGGCGCGCCCCGAGACCCGCTTGGTGTCGATCGTCCTGATCACCGCCCTGGGGGAGGAAGCCGACAAGCTTCTGGGGATCGACGCAGGGGCCGATGACTTCCTCACCAAGCCGTTCAGCCACGCGGAGCTGAAGGCCAGGGTTCGCTCCCTCTTGAAGCTCAAGGCCTTCACCGACGAGCTGGAGCACGCCGAGACCATGCTGCTGACGTTGGGCCGGACGGTCGAGGCGAAAGACCCCTACACACAGGGACACTGCGAGCGGCTCGCCGCCTACTCGGTTGCCCTGGGACAAGCGCTCGGCCTGCCGCCGGATGATCTGACGGCCCTGGACCGCGGGGGCGCCTTGCACGACCTAGGGAAGATCGGGATCCCGGACGCGATCCTCCTGAAACTGACTGGACTCAGCGAGGCGGAGTGGGCGATCATGCGCGAGCACCCAGTCATCGGCGAGCGGATCTGCCTCCCGTTGCGGTCGCTGAGACGGGTCTTACCGATCATCCGCCATCACCACGAACGGTGGGACGGCGGGGGGTATCCCGACGGCCTCTCGGGACAGGCGATACCGATGACCGCCCGTATCATGCAGGTCGCGGATATCTTCGACGCGTTGACGACCGAGAGACCGTACAAGCCTGCCCTGTCGCAGGCCACCGCACTGGCTGCCCTCCGAGATGAGGTCGCGCGCGGCTGGCGGGATCCGGGAGTGGTCGAGCCGTTCATCGAACTGGTGGAGCGGGGCAGCCTGCCGGAGGTCGGGCAGGTCTCGTAGAACTCCCCCGGGAAGACCTTCCTCAGCACCTCGTCAGTGGAAGCCTATGCCCCCTATTCAGAAATCACTCCGCAAAGCGATGCTTCCCGGTCCTTATGCAGATCCAGGCTCCTTTTCGCCGTTCAGGGCTCCGAGCTTGAAAGCTGTTTACGTTCTAAGTCAGATTCTGGAACCCAGCGCCTGGAACGCAGAACCGCGCTCCTTGTTGTTCTGTCGGAATCGTCACACCAGATCTTGTGTCGCTTCGAAACGGAAAAGGCTTGACACCTCCGTCTCATTCCTGGTAAATTGCCGCGACGGTTTTTGACGGCCGGGGTTGTGCCTTCCCATCGATTGCCTGCATCAGCGCCGCAGGTGATAGCTCCGCCGGGTCCCAGGTGGAGTCTTCCGCCACCGAAACTATCTTGGAAAGGAAAGGAGAGAAATCGTTGGCGAAGAAGTTCTACACGGTCCTCCTCGTTCCCGACGCCAGTTCCCAGATACGAACCTTTCACATCGCGAAATCCGTGCTCGGCGCCCTCGCTGTCGCCGCCGCGCTGGTGTTCGTGGCGTTCCTGTTCTTCATCTATCAGGCGGTGAGCCTCAACGGCCACATGTTGGAGCTGCGCCGGCTCAGGGTGGCGGCAAGCCAACAGGGCCACATGTTGGGGAAGGTCGATCGTCTCGAGGCTGAATTGACCGGGCTTCGCGAATTCGACGCCCGTTTGCGGACGGCTGCCGGCCTGGAGGCGAAGGAGAGAGAAGGCTCGTTCGTTGGAGTTGGCGGTGCGGATGCCCCGAGTGCCAGGACCCTGATGGCCGCCGCCGTGGCTCACCAGACCCCATCGCCCGACACTCTGACCCGGGAATTGGACCGCCTCAGCCGGGAGATGAACGACCGCAGCAAGAGCTTCCAGGAGTTGATCGACCAGCTCGAGGCCAAACGGGGCATCCTGGCTGCCACCCCCACCATCTGGCCAGTCAAAGGGTGGCTGACCGCCGGGTTCGGCCATAGGCGATCCCCCTTTACCGGCCAGCGGCAGATGCATGAGGGGGTTGATATCTCGAATAGCGTTGGGACCCCTGTCGTCGCCCCTGCGGAGGGTATCGTCTCCTATGCCGGTCCCCTCGGAGGGTTCGGCAATGTGGTCTCCATCGACCACGGCCACAAGATCTCCACCTTCTATGCGCATTTGCAACAGCACAAGGTCTCTCGTGGACAGCGGGTCAGAAGGGGGGACGTGATCGCCTCCTTGGGGACAACGGGGCGCGTGACCGGGCCCCACCTCCACTATGAGATCCAGGTGGGCGGTGCGGCGGTCGATCCGAGCAAGTACGTGATCGATACGGCCACCGTGAAGTTCCTCGGCGATGGGGAATCGGCTGAGTAACGCTCCGGTGCCGGTCCAAGAAACTTCGCCTAGCGGCGTTGCTGGCCCCCGGGGCACTTCCTGCGACGTACCTAACATGTACGTCTCGGTTGGCCCCGTGAGCCGCGCCTTGCTATGCTCGTTTCTTGACCCGGCACAGTCCTTTCGGACGTAGGGCGAGATAGTTGGAACGGCACTAGCGGTTTGTGGGGTGTGGGCCCCCGAGGGACGAGGTCCTTCGGGGGTTTTTCTTTGCACGGTGCCGAGAGAGACCGTCCGCG
>CAZCMC010000110.1:0-6048 GCA_964499665.1 uncultured bacterium
GAAGGTCCTCCACGCGCACCAGCGGCGCAGCCCACGCGGGAGAGCCAAGAAGGGCAGCAATTAAGAGGGAAGCCGCCGCCCATCCTGTCTTGCTACGCATCGTCACCCTGCAACAAGCTGATAGAGCAAGAAGATGACGAATGAAGCGATGCCGGGCTAGTGCCGTTCCAACTATTTTCGCCGAATCAGTCAAGCTTCGCTGAAAGCGACGTATGTGCTGCATAGCTCTCTTCCATTAGGCGAAACAAGTTGGAACGGCACTAGTCGTGACTCAGGCATAGGTTACTTGCGGGGAGGGATGTGCAGGACGAACCGGCCTTTTGACATGAAGAACAGGATAGTCCACTTCCGAAGGATCAGTCCCACCGGCGTTCATCGAGGATCTTCTTCGCTCCCTCGACGATCGTACCTGGAGGAACCACCTTGACGTTGGCCGTGATCTTGAGGAGCTCTCTGGTCTTGTCTCTCAGTTTTGTCAAGAGCGGTTCGGGTTTCACGCCACTCGCCAGCTCAACCAGATAGGCCATCTGATCGTCGTGTCCTTTCAGGCGGACGACGACCTGATAGCGAATCACCTCAGGAAATGCCGCCACGACCTCATCCACCTGCCGCGGGTGAACGAACATTCCCTTGATCTTTGTGACCTCGTCCACCCTGCCCATGATTCGAGTCAGTCGGGCGGAGGTCCTCCCGCACGGACAGGGCTCTGTCGTGACCGCCGAGAGGTCGCCTGTCCCAAAACGGATCAGCGGGTACAGGTGGTCGAACCTCGTCACCACCACCTCTCCAGACTGCCCGACCTCGAGTTCTGTCCCGCTCTGTGGGTCAACGATTTGCAGGATCAGGTCATCGGCGATGTGCATCCCTGAGGCCTTCTGGCACTCATAGCCAACAAGGCCCAGATCACCGATCGCGTAGACCTGTCTGATCGTGAGCCGGTATCGGTCAGCCATCATCTGGCGCATCGACTCCGCCATCATCGCCCCGCTGACCGAGGCAACGCGAAGGCAGAGATCCTCCAGGACATTGCACCCCATCTCTTCGGCCTTGGCGATCAGCGTTGAAAGGAATGCCGCCGTGCCAACATATCCCGTCACCCGAAGGTCTCGCAGAAGCTGAGCCTGCAACTCAGTATTGCCGACCCCACCCGGCACCACAGCGCACCCGAGCGCTCTCAGGCCGCCGTCGCATATCCAGCCACCGGGAGACAGGTGATAGGCAAAGGTGACCTGAACCAGATCACCGGGGCGAAACCCGCCAGCATAGAAAGCCCTGGCCATCCGCCAGTAATCCGGCCCTCTGCCCTCGGGTTCATAGAGAGGCCCAGGCGACTGGAAGATCCGGCTCACCTCGGAGAGGGGGGCCGCCAGCAGGCCCCCGAACGGCGGGTCTTGCTTTTGAAGCTGGGGCAGCGTTGATTTTTTCAGGACGGGTAGGCGGGCCAGGTCGTGGACTTGCGCGATAGCAGCCGGGGTCAGGTCGGCGTCCTCCATTCGTCGCCGGAAGTGAGGTGAGTGGTTGTAGGCGTGCTTGACGGCAGCCCGAAGCCGCTCCGCATGATAGGCCCGCCGGCGATCCGCGGACATCGCCTCGAGTTCCGGGTCATAAAGGCCTGAACTGCGGTCGATCGGCTCTGCCACCACCTCATTTGTCCCGTAAGGACAGTCACCAGCCCTGTTGTTGTCGTGGTTGATTCCCTGATCGCTCTACTGGCGCCCTGCCGTCATCATCGCTTCTTTGGGACACCCCTCGACAACCGGCTGGTTGACAACTCCAGTTACCTCTTAGGAAACGTCCCTTCAAAAGTCGCCAATGCGTCTCCCTGTTCACTCGTGAAGCTGGCCACGCCCTCCGTCACTCTGATCCCGAAGCTAAAATCACCGATCTGCTCCCACCACATTTTCACGACATCCGGGATCTTCAGTTCAAGAGCCTGGATTCGGAAGCCAGATGCTACCGCGAGGGTGGACGGCACGACCATCGAGTCCAGGACACTGACCACCCGAAGCTGGTTCGTGGTCTTACCAGGAATGTACGTTACGTCGTACACCGTAGGGGTGTTCAGGTCGAAGTATTCACCCGGCTTGCCCTCGAATCCATAGGTGAACCTCAGATCCTCCAGCCCTACCTTGAAGGTATTGGGATTGGTGATTTTGAAGATGAAGGCCAGTACGAGGGGCACGCGCGCCGGCTTCTCCGCGTATGGGAAGTAGCTCTGCACCTCTACTCGCTCGAGCTCCACGGTGGGGGTCTGGAGGTTTGCCGCGGTGGCGTGCCCAATCAGGCCCCACCCTGCCGAGAATACAACCATAATCGCGATCAGAAGGGCTTTTCGCATCTCTCTCCCCCTTTTCTTTGCAGCGATACGGTTACGTAATCCACCGCTTCCGCCGCTTGTAATGTTTCACCGCGCGGAAACTCTTCCTGGCGCCCAAGTCGGTCAAGCCGAGGTAAAAATCGCGGATATCAGGATTCTCCCTGAGCTGCTCAGACGGTCCGTCCATCACCACCCGACCGCCCTCAAGCACGTAGGCATGCTGTGCAACGGCCAAGGCCAACTTGGCGTTTTGCTCCACCAGTAAGATCGAAATCTTCTCTTCCCGGTGCAGTCGGGTGATGATCTCAAAGATCTCCTTGATCAGGAGGGGGGCAAGGCCCATGGAAGGCTCATCCAGGAGCAAGAGTTTGGGGCCGGTCATGAGGGCCCGGCCGATAACCGTCATCTGCTGCTCTCCGCCGCTGATGAATCCGGCGACCACGTTCCGGCGCTCCCGGAGACGAGGAAAGTAGCGGTAGACGGCCTCCAGGCCGTCCCTGATCCCGGCCCCGTTACCGCGAAGGTGAGCGCCCACCTTGAGGTTTTGCTCCACTGTGAGATGCTCGAAGACTCGCCGCCCTTCGATCACCTGGATAATCCCCATCCTGGCGATCTCCTCGGCAGCTTTGCGATCGATCCGCTCCTCGAAAAACTCGATGCTCCCCTGGGCCACCTTCCCATTCTCGTGCCGAAGCAGCCCGGAGATCGCCTTGAGCGTCGTGCTCTTTCCGGCGCCGTTGGCCCCGAGGAGCGCAACAACCCCGCCGGTGGGAACCTCCAGCGAGACCCCCTTCAGCGCCAGAATAACCTCGTGATAGAGGACCTCGATGTTGTTGATCTTCAGCATATACACAACAGATGTCGGATCAGGAGACTTGGATCTTGGAGGACAGACCCACGATCTAGGACCCAAGATCTACGATCCAAACCTCTAATAGCCCAGCCACTTGTCCCAATTCTCAGGCCACCGCTTCTTCAGATCGACCGCTTCCAGGAGGGCAAACTTTCCTTTCTGGATTCGATAGACCCTCACGAACGACCCGGGCCGATGATCGGTCGGAGTAATGGTGATCGGGGGCCGTCCAAGCCCAGGGGTCCAGTCCCGGATGCTTTCGAACGCTTCCTTGATCCCCGGTCCGTTGAGCTTACCGGCCTTATCGGCCCGCACCAGCACCTCCCGCATCAGCAAGACATCGACCCAGGATTGAACCGTTCGAATCAAACGATTCTGTTGAGGGACAGCCGGGTTCATCTTCTTGGTGTATTCTACGACCTTGTCCATCAAGGGGACCTTCTCCCCATAGAACGCGTTGACGGCGGGCCCGATCACCCCTTCGGCCGCCGGGCCGGCCAGCTTTACAAGGTTCTCGTCGTAGCCCCAGTTGTTGACGATGTGATCCGCGCCAAGCCCTAGTGCGTGAGCATCCTTCAGGACCGTGGCCACCGACATCACGATGTTACCGTGCCAGACCAGGTGAGGCTTGAACTCCTTGGCGGCTAGGATCTGGCTCTTCGTGTCTAGCGCAGTCAGCGGCACATCTTGATCCCCTCCCGTCAGATCGAACCCTAGTATGGCAGCATGGTCATTCAGGGCCTTGATGGCGGCGCTACAGTACGGGCAGGCCTTCATGTAAAAACTGACGAACCGAGGCTTGACACCCTTCTCGCGCTCGCCCTTGAACCGGGCATCTTTGAGCCATACCTGGTCATACCATGCGGTCATGGCAGCCCGTGCGTTGCTGGAGTAGTCGGTCCCGTAAATAAAATTATACGGGGTCTTACTGGGATCGCTAAGAAAGGCGGAGAAGGAGTGGGAGAGATACGGCATCTTGTCCTTTGCCACCGTCGGCGCCAGGGCCTCCGTATCCCCGGTCCCCCATCCGAATACGGCCACCACCTTATCGAAGTCTCGGAACCGTTTGTAGGTGGTGACGGCCTCGGGAACTCGATAGCCGTAATCGTATTGCAAGAGCTTGATGCGCTTGCCGTTAATTCCCCCCGTGTCGTTGACGTACTGAACCGCCTCCCGGATTCCAAGCCCTGCATCCTTGCCCACGTCGGACGTGGGACCGGTGAAGTCGTTCAGGGAGCCCAGCCGCACCTCGTTCTGGGCCCCTGCCTGCAACGGCAGCAAGGCCGCCACAAGAAAGCTGCAGGCGATCCGAATCAACGTCTTCATTCGCATGGTCTACCTCCTGTAATGAGAAGTTGGTTCCCTGTGCTACACCGCTGGATTCGCTTGACGGTCCGTGAGTTTGTCCTTCCCCCTGCCCCGCGATTCAGGGAACGGACCGGCGTTCCCTTCGCCCCCTCAAAGCGACGAGAATACACTTCCTCTCTTGTAGATCGTAGATCCATGTTCCTGCACGCAGTATCTCCCACCGGCTAATAGGCGAAGGGCCACAGGTTAAAGTAGTTCTTGAACTGCTGCCACCGGTAGGCCAAGCCATGCGGCTCATAGAGTAAGAACAGCACAATCGCCAGTCCGAAGACCCCCTCCTTGATATACAGGAAGCCGGTAGAAAGGGCAGGGAAGGCATCGCTCAAGGGAATCACGGCGAACTTCAGCCCCTCGAGGAGAACCGTGACGAAGATCGATCCAAAGATGACGCCATGGAGGCTCCCCACCCCGCCGATCAGGATAACACCGACCAGCCAGAGAGACCAGGAAAACTGGAAGTGCTCCGCGCTGACCACGTACAGAGAGCTGACCCAGAACGCGCCGGCAACCCCTCCCAGGACACCGGCGACGAAAAAAGCCAAGAGTTTGTACCGCACAACATTGACCCCCATCATCTCGGCGGCGATGTCGTTGTCCCGAATGGCGATCCAGGCCCGCCCGACCCTCGTACGAAGCAGGTTGGCCATCCCCACCGTGCATAGAGTGACGAGGCAGATCATGAGGTAGTAGACCCTGATCTCTGTATCAATGACCCACGGCCCGACGGTGATCGTTCCAGGCGGAAGCGAGAAGTAATGACCCCGCCCGCCGACCCGACTCACGTAGTGGGTAATGATGAAATCGACGGTCACGAATTGAGCCGCCATGGTTGTCATGATAAGGTAGAACCCCTTGACCTTGGCGGACGGGAGCCCAAAGAGAACGCTCCAGAGCCCGGCGAGGATCGCCCCCAGCGCCATGCTGACCGAGTATGGAAGCCCGTACCGGAGCATTCCGATAGCGGTGGCGTAGGCCCCCACGGCGATGAAGGCAGCGTGGCCGAGCGTGATCATCCCGCAGTAGCCGATAAGAAGCTGGACCCCAAGGGCCGAGAGGATCGTGTAGCCGATGACATTTGCAATCGAGAGGGGGTAATTGCCGGCCAGTGGCAAGCCGACAAGGAGCAAGAGGACCAGGAGGCCCATCTTGGCCTTGACGAAGGTTGCCTGCCACCACGCATGGTCCGCGCGGTAGGTTTCGTGATACACCCCGCTTGGCAAATACATGTTATTTCACACTAACTTGTTGCGCCCCGTGTCGGGCCAAGAAACGAGCATAGCAAGGCGCTGGCCCTGAGGCCGATCGAGACGTACGTTTCCGGGTACGTCGTCCCGGTCCGGGAGCCCGCCCCGGGATCTCGGACAGGGAGTGCCACAGGGCCAGCAACACCGCCAGGCGAAGTGTATTGGCCGGCACTAGACCCTCTCGATCTTCTCCCATCCCCACAGACCGTACGGCCGGAAGAGCATGATGATCACCATGAAGACGAACGGCGCGATCTCCTTGACCC
>CAZCMC010000111.1:0-6038 GCA_964499665.1 uncultured bacterium
CGAGATCGCTCCTGCCCTTGGCGTCGTCCGGGTTGACGGCAAGCTCCGCCCGCAACTCCCGAATGCGGGCGACATCACTCCAGGCTTGACGAAGGCGATACAGCCGCCGGGAATACAGCAGGTAGCTGCCACCGATGATCAGCAGGATAATCGCGCCGGCCAGGATCGGGTTGCCCGTGACCCAGCTTAAGAGCACGAACAGGAAGAATGTTCTCATGTCACGTCCCTCCGGTATTCGGGAGGACAACAGATACCGCGCCGCCTCTACTATACCGGGCCGCGATGCCGATGCAAACCAAAACCGGTCGATCTCCGGAGAGACGATTCGCCGCCGATCTTGCTCTTGTGGGGCGCGATCGCACGGGGGATGCAGAAAGGTTTCGATTGGTTTCCGCTGCGGTTATACGTATAATTCCGCCCCAAGGCAACCTTCCCACACCCTCCAGAGGCACCACGACCAGATGAAGAACGCCGCCTCGCTCCTTCCGCAACTCCTACTCCTGTCAGGAGCCACGGCGCTCCTGCTGTGGCACTGGACAAGAGGGAATCGTCGCGACGCCACCGACTCCTGGCAAGCCATCTCCGAGCGTAGCTTTCTTCTGGCCAGCTTTGTCAGCCTCTTTCTCGAACTCCTATTGATCCGGTGGATCTCATCCGAGCTTCGCATCTTCGCCTATCTGAAGAACTTCGTCCTGATCGCCTGCTTCCTCGGCTTCGGGTTCGGCGCCTACCTCTCCCGCCGCCGCGTCCAGATGCTGATCCCGGTCTGGGGCTGCCTCGCCCTTGCCGGGGTCACATGGCTCGCCAGGAGACAGCCGGTCTCACTGTTCAATTGGATATCGGAGGTGATGGGGGAATTCGAGGACGTGACGATGATGGGAAAGACCGTTTGGCTGGGGGGCGCCGACCACGTCACCGCCCTTGCGCTTTCTTGCGTCGCCGTGGCCTGCACCTTCCTGCTCATCACCCTGGCCTTCGTTCCGTTCGGCCAGATCATCGGACGGTATCTCGACGCCGCGTCCAACACCGTTCGGGCGTATTCTCTGAATGTCGCCGCCAGCCTGCTCGGGATCTGGGCCTTCACGGTGCTGGCGCTCTTCTCAACGCCACCCTGGATCTGGTTCCTCATCGGGCTCCTGCTCTGTCTTGGGCTGGCCAGGACGGGGACACGGACGGCAGGGTTCACGATCGCCGCCGTCGTGCTCACGGCCACCTTTCTCTTCGAGCCCAGCAGCCCCTCGGAGTGGACCATCTGGTCGCCGTATCAGAAACTTCGGCTGACGGAGTCCCGCCACAAGGACGGCCCGGTCGCCTACGAGCTAGAGGTCAACGGGACCTGGTATCAGTGGGCGCTCGACCTCTCGGATCGGTACATCGCTGCCCACCCGGAACTGTTCGCCGGAAAGCGCCTGGAGTACGACCCGTACAACATTCCGTTCCTGTTCCAGCCCAGGCCGGCGCGGGTGCTGGTGGTAGGGTCCGGCATGGGCAATGACGTGGCCGGCGCTCTTCGGAACGAGGCCGGCCATGTGGTCGCGGTAGAGATCGACCCACAGATCCTGAGAGAGGGGCGCCGCCTTCACCCGGAGCGCCCCTACAGCTCGCCAAAGGTTCAGGCTATCGTGAACGACGCCCGGAACTACTTCAAGCATGCCGACCAGCGGTTCGACCTGATCATCTTCGGCTTCCTGGATTCCCACACGCTGTCATCCAACTTCGCGAACATCCGCCTCGACAACTATGTCTACACGCGAGAGGCGTTCGAGGAGGCGAGACGGCTTCTGAGCAACGACGGGATGATCGTGGTGAAATTCGAGGTCCAGCGCAACTGGCTCGGCAGGCGGATGCAGGAGATGCTCAGGGAAGTGTTCGGGATCCCACCGCTCGTGTTCAGAGGTGAGAAAGGGGTCGGCGCACGGGCTTCCGTCTACGTAGCCGGCAATCCAGAGCGCATTCGCAGCAGGCTCGAGGCGGACCAGGAGCTGGCGCGATTCGTCGAGGCGAACAGGATCGTCTACCCCCGCAACTCGATCACACGGGCCACTGACGATTGGCCCTTTCTTTACCATCGTGGACGCTACATCCCTCGGATCTACCTGATCTTCTCCGTCCTTTTGGCGGCGACCGCAGTCTTGTTCACGGGCAGGTATCTGGCTGGGGGTGCGGGTCGGCACTGGCACTTCTTTTTCCTCGGCGCGGCGTTCCTGCTGCTCGAGGTGCAGATCGTCAGCAGGCTGGCGCTCTTCTTCGGAACAACCTGGATCGTCAACTCGATCGTCATTTCGGGCGTGCTGATCATGATCCTCCTCTCGAACTTCGTTGCCGAACGATGGACCAAGCCGAGCTACCGCCTCCTCTACCTTATGCTGCTCCTCTCGATCAGCCTGATCTATGTCATCCCGGTGGAGCGCCTGTTCCTGGAATCAGAGCTGGCCAAAGGCGTCGTGGTGGGGGGCCTGTTCTGTCTTCCGGTCTTCTTTGCCGGCCTGATCTTCATCACCGGTTTCCGCACCACGCCCCAGAAGGATGCCGCGTTCGGTGCCAACATTCTGGGGGCAATCCTGGGGGGATTCCTGGAGGCGGTCTCGTTCATCTCCGGGATGCGTTTCCTGCTCCTGCTCGCCGCCGGTCTCTACCTCCTTTCGGCGGCAACCCTGCCCCACCTACGTCGCACGCCCTGAATTCTTGACACCCTTCCTGCATTCCGCTAAGGTCAGGCCGGGGATCGTTCGCAGTCCGGCCGACCACATCCTCAAACACGAGGCGGACGCCGCGACCGACCGAGGAACGGCCACCTGGGTGGAATAGGCTGTAAAGAATCGCTGTCAAAGGCGATGGCCAGAAGATAGACGGGGCCGCATAGACCCTTACAATCAATACATTACGGCCAGCACCGACCCTGGAGCCGAAGAAATAGGCTGCAACGGACCGCAGCGCTCGTGGTATTAGACAGTTCTGTCTAATGCTAGTTAGCCTCTTTCAGCCAAGGACAGCTCGCAACCGAACTTGCTCTAGAAGAACGGAGACGAAACATGAAGCCTTTCACTACCATCGCGGTTGTGGTCTTCGCGCTAATCGCCGTGATGCAATTGCTCCGCTTCATCTTGGGCTGGGAGATTACCGCCAACGGAGTCACTGTTCCGGTCTGGTTGAGCGGGATCGTGTTTGTGATCGCGGCAGGGCTTGCGGTGATGCTGTGGCGGGAAACGCGCCGGTGACGCTTCCGGCCCAACGTGCCGCTGCAGCCGACGGAGTACCTTCCCCAATAAAGTGGATACCCAAACCTAACGATTGAGGGGGTGTCCGATGCGAGGCGTCAAGCGCTGTCAGGAGTCCGCACGGCGGTAGGCGCATTGACGTTGGCACCCGGGCCATCGCAGCCCTCATCGGATTATGCTGACCAGTAGTTGTCGGTCACGGCGGGGTCTGGAGAACCTTGACAAGTTCTCGAAAACCCGAGAGAATCGCCCCAGTCGTGCGAAGTGCGAGGAGCAGGATCTGCTGACCAGCATACTCGATAGTTAGGCTTGGCCACTCGCGCTCGAAGGTGGGGGTCGATTTGTGATACTGTGCCGCTGTGATCTATGAATGGGATCCTGCGAAGGCGGCGGCGAACCTTCGTAGGCACAAGGTCTCGTTTGCGGAGGCGGCATCTGTTTTTCTCGATCCGCTTGCACTCACCTTCTCGGATCCGGATCGCTCGGATGAAGAAGACCGCGAGGTCACAATTGGCTTCTCTTCGAGGCAGCGGGCGCTCTTCGTTTCACACTGTGAGCGAGGCGACCGCATCCGCATAATCAGCGCCAGGAAGGCGACCAGGAAGGAGCGATTGCAGTATGAGAAAAGAATCAGCGAAGAAGATCGATGACGAGCTTCGGGCCGAGTACGACCTATCCCAACTGAAGGGAGGAGTGCGCGGCAAATACTACAAGCGGGCTATGGCAGGGACAAATCTTGTCCTGATCGAACCTGCTCTGGCGAAAGCGTTCCCTGATACTGACTCAGTGAATCGGGCCTTGCGAGTCTTACTTGACGCCGCCAGTTCTGTCGCAATGCCACCGCGCCAGCGCCGATCGGTGCCCAACAAGCGGCTCAAACGGACCGCTTGAAAGCGCGGCTGCCTAGCCGCAAAGTTAGCCGGCCAAGCGCTCCCGTGATAAGTTGAGGAACAGGAGGAACAGACCGTGAAGTAAACGGTCGTCTTGAGGCAGTCGGAAGAGGGCTTCAGCGTCTCTTGCCCCGGCCTGCCGGGGTGTTGGTCACAGGGCAAAACGGAGGAAGAGACCCTCGCCAACATTCGGGAGGCCATTCGAGAGTATCTCAAGGCTCGCGACGCAGCGGTGAAGGACGAGAAGGCTCGTGAGGTTGAGGTTCTCATCTAGACGTGCCCAAGCTTCCTGGCGTCAATCATCTGGATGCGGTTCGGGCCTTTGAGAAGGCCGGGTTTCGCATCGTTCGTCAAGGCAAGCACATCGTACTGTCCGACGGTGCCGCGCGAATCGCGCTGTCCTATCTCCTGAATCGCAGTTGGCGCCCCCTCCGCAGTCCGGCAGACGCATTAACCTTGGCACCCCGTCCATCACAGCCTTAATCGGATTCTGCTGACCAGTAGTTATCGGGCACGGCGGGGTCCGGAGAACCTTGACAAGTCCTCGAAAACCCGAGAGAATCGCCGCAGTCGTGGAAAGTGCGAGGGCCAGGACATGCTGACCAGCATACCCAATAGCTAGACGCGAAAACCACACCAACTGATGACTGGGCCTGCGTTGAAGGGAGGAACAAACGTGTTAGAGAAGGAACCAGTGCTGTATCACGGAGAAAAGGGAATTGCCCGGATTATCTTGAATAGGCCGGAAGCCCTCAACGCCATGAACAAGGACGTGCTTCAACAACTGGCGTCCCTCCTTGACAAAGCCAGGGGAGATGAGGCGGTGAAAGCCGTGATCATTACCGGAACAGGGGAGAAGGCGTTTTCGGCGGGAGCTGACATTAAGTTTCTCAATCAGGCCTCACCCCTCGAGGTGCGGGAATTCGCTCACATGGCTGTTTCAGTCAATAACAAGATTGAAACGCTGGGGAAAGTCGTCGTTGCTGCCATGAACGGGTATGCCCTTGGGGGTGGCCTGGAGTTAGCGGAGGCGTGTATGCTCCGTGTGGCTGTTCGGCATGCCAGGCTAGGACATCCTGAGGTTCGCATCGGGGCGATCGCTGGTTTTGGAGGGACAACGAGACTGCCCCGATTGATCGGAAAAGGACGCGCGACAGAACTGCTTCTGACGGGAAGACTCGTCACAGCAGAAGAGGCTCTACAGATAGGGCTCGTGAACAGGGTCGTGAAGCCTGAGGACTTGCTTGCTGAGACGGAAAGTCTTGTCCGTGAAATCCTGTCGCAGTCGGCCATCGCCGTACGAATGACCTGGGAAGCCATTCATCGTGGCCTGAATCTGACCTTGGAAGAATCAACGCTTCTTGGCGCAGATTACTTTGGTTTGGTGGCCTCTACGGAAGATTTCCGAGCGGGAACGAAGTCCTTTCTAGAGAAGACCAGTCCATCCTTTAGAGGAAAATAACTTCGGAATCGACTCCGCATTGGGAAGGGATGCCACAGGTCGTCCTTGCGCGTGATGAGGGCGTCCGTCCATCAAGCGCATGAAGCCGGCCGAGTACCTCCCCCGATAAAGTGGACACCCAAACCTAACGATGAAGGGGGTGTCCGATGCGAGGTGTCAAGCGCTAGCAGGAGTCCGGCAGACGCATTGACCTTGTTGCCCGGTCCGTCGCAGCCCTAATCGGATGATGCTGACCAGCATTTGTCGGCCACGGCGACGTCCGGAGAACCTTGACAAGTTCTCGAAAACCCGAGACAATCGTCACAGTCGTGGGAGGTGCGAGGACCAGGATATGCTGATCAGCCTACTCAACAGTTAGACCGCACCTCAAGAGGCAAGGAGCACTTGCATCGTCCACCAGGGGAGGCTAGACCGATGACCATGCGCTGGCAGGATCGCATTACCGTTATTCCCGGGGTTCGGAGCGGA
>CAZCMC010000112.1:0-5976 GCA_964499665.1 uncultured bacterium
CTGAGCGCCCGGCAGAGGTGTCTGGGCTTCACGAGGCGCCTCGGTCCGGCTCCGATCTCACGCGTCCACCGGATCAGCAGGCGAAGCATGCCGGACCCCAGTCTCCTGAACAGGGCGGGGTGCGACCACGGGATTTTAGTGCGCCCAAGGTTGCAAAGATTGTCTCGCGCAGACGGTTCAGCGTTCAAGTCGGAGCGATGGCGCACCAGGCTAACGCACATGCGCTCAGGCTTCGACTGGAACAGCTTGGTTACCTGTCTACGATCCGTAAGGGGCGCGCTTCCATCTCCCATCACGTCGTGTCTGTGTCAGTCCCCGGTGATGGGAACGACGCTCAAGTCCTGATGGAGAAACTCAGAGCGGAAGGATTCTCAGCATTCGTAAGCGAATCAGGCGGGCGCCATCGCGTCGAGGCCGGCAGGTCAGTTCTGCTGGATGACGCGATCGACCTTGCCCGTGACCTTCAGAGGAAGGGGTTTACCCCCACCATTGCCGCAGAGACGGTGAACACGACGCTCTACTTGGTTCGAGTGGGCGATTTCAGCAGTCGTGCCAAGGCACGCCAAACAAGCCGAGAACTTCAGAAGAAGGGGTTTCCGGTTCTCATCGCGAAAGAACCAGTCGGCGGCGAAGCTGCGGAACCGAAAAGGGATGTGTCCGGCATGAGAGGAGAGGAACGATGACCAAGGCCGACATAGCGTCGATCGTCGCCGATAAGGGCCTCACGAAGAAACAGGCGATGGAGGCCGTGGAGGCCACCCTCGACATCTTGAAGGAAGCCATGAAGAAGGGGGAGAAGATCCAGCTTGTGGGGTTTGGTTCCTTCCAGGTCAGGGCCAAGCGGGCGAGAAAAGGGCGGAATCCGCAGACTGGCAAGGGGATCACCATCGCCGCTCGAAAGGTGCTCAAGTTCAAGCCCGGCAAAGCCTTACATTTGGTGGTCAACGCAGGCGGGTAACAGAACGCGCAGTGTGATGAGGGGCGTCGTGCCGAGCGCACGAGTGGGGGTGGCGCGATCGAGGCCTCGGGGCTCACAAAGGCCTATCTCTCGCCTTCACGACTCCGACGAGATCCCGGAGAAGCTCTATTTCAAGATCGGAGAGGTTGCCCAGTTAACCGGGATTCAACCGTATATCCTCCGCTACTGGGAAACCGAGTTCGGTACCCTCCGGCCAGCCAAAAGCCGGAGCGGGCAACGCGTGTATCGGCGAGGCGACGTCCTGGCCGTGCTCCGCATAAAAGATCTGCTCTATCGGCAGCGGTTCACCATAAAGGGTGCCAAGCGCCATCTCGCAGCCGAGGAGGGGACGCTTCCCCCTACATATCTGGATTCTCTGCGACGGCTAAAGGAGGAACTGAAAGAGATCTCCGTATTGTTGCGGAAACATTCCCCCTGACTTGAAGACCCGGCACGTTCGGGGCGTGGCGCAGCCTGGTAGCGCACTGGCATGGGGGGCCAGGGGTCGTTGGTTCAAATCCAATCGCCCCGACCAACAAGGCTTCATGTCTCGCCTCATGAGCGTCTGAGGATCACTCGCGGGCAGATATTCCATCTGCTCTTTTTTTTGGGTCATCAATGAATATCCTGATCTCAAATGACGACGGCATTCACGCTCGAGGTCTTCGCGTGCTTGCGGACGCCCTGTCCAGCCTTGGCGAGGTCTGGGTGGTGGCGCCCGATCGTGAGCACAGTGGGGCGAGCCATTCCCTCACGCTGAATCGACCACTCCGGGTCACGAAGGTAGGTCCGACCTGGTACACGGTTGATGGGACACCGACGGATTGCATCGCCCTAGCGGTGAAGGGCACCATGATCAAGCGGAGGTTCGATCTGGTGGCTTCAGGGATCAATCTTGGCGCGAACATGGGGGATGACGTCACCTACTCAGGAACAGTGTCCGCCGCCTTCGAGGCGACGCTGCTGGGGCTTCCGGCCTTTGCCATCTCGGTTGCGGCCCGGCGGCGAGCTGACTTTACGGCGGCAGGGCGGGTCGCCGTCCTGTTGGCGAGGCTGATCGAGAAAAACGGGCTTCCAGCGGACACGCTCCTCAACGTGAATGTGCCGGATCTCCGGGCCTCAGAAATCAAGGGAATCGCGATCACGCACCAGGGAAGACGCCGCTATGGCGAAATCATAGTCAGAAAGGTGGACCCCCGCGGAAAAGCGTATTATTGGATCGGGGGGAAGGAGCCCTCCTGGGAACCCTCGGAAGAAAGCGATTATGCTGCGGTGACGGCCGGGTTCATTTCCGTCACGCCGCTTCATCTGGATCTGACCAATCCGACCGCTCTCAAAGAGCTACGACGTTGGGAGTTCCCATGGGACGCTCGTGATGAGGCAGGCGGCTCCCCTCGGTCAACGCGCCGTGCTCGAGGGAATCGGAGCTCGACCGATTGATCTCCCTTGTCCTTCACAAGGCGAGGGCGTCATGGTAATATGAACCTCCAGATGCCATGAGAGATGGCAGCATGAGGTAAGGGTGGGCACGATGAATAGTAGGTCTGCCTCTACATGACAGACTACGCTGTCGCCCGACAGCGGATGATGGCCGAGCAGCTCCTGAGGCGCGGCATACAAGACCAGAGGGTGCTGCAGGCCATGGGGAAGGTCCACAGACATCTGTTTGTCGAAGAAGCTCTCTGGGGGAGGGCCTACGGCGACTATCCGCTGCCGATAGGGGAGAAGCAGACGATCTCTCAACCCTTCATGGTTGCCCTCATGACTGAAGCGCTTGAGCTCAAGGAACATGAGCGGGTCTTGGAGGTCGGAACCGGTTCAGGATATCAGACAGCGATCCTGGCCGAATTGGCGGGCAAGGTGTACTCCATCGAGCGGATCAGAGCGCTCGCGATGCGCGCGATTCGGCGTATTGAGTCGCTTGGGTACTACAACGTGCTGATCCGGGTCGGGGATGGATCGGTCGGATGGAAGGAGATGGCACCGTTCGATGCCATTCTCGTCACCGCCGGCACTCCGCAGGTTCCGATCCGTCTCGTTGAGCAGCTCGGAGAGGATGGGCGCCTTGTCGTGCCTGTCGGCCAGGCGGAGAACCAAGTCCTGAGGAAAGGAACGAAGAAGGGGGCAGCCATTCACTGGACCGAGCTGGGAAATTGTGTGTTCGTCAAATTGGTCGGAGAGCAGGGGTGGAACGATTGATGTCGGGGCGTAGCGCAGCCTGGTAGCGCACTTGCTTCGGGAGCAAGGGGTCGTTGGTTCAAATCCAATCGCCCCGACCACTATACTGTCCGCTATGGTGTCAATGGGCGGGGTTGTGTGAGGGTCACGCCCGCCGCAAAGGCAGTTGGCGGAAAGAGCAAGCCGTGCGGGGCTTGCTTTTTCATCTGCCATTGATGGGTTGCTGATGCGAGGTACCAGAATCGGCGTGATCGGGTCAGCACAGTGCTCCCGGGAGATCTATGGGTTGGCGGAGCGAGTGGGGGAGGGGATCGCCCGCCGTGGCGCCATCCTGATTTGCGGGGGCCTTGGGGGGGTGATGGAAGGCGCTTGCAAGGGGGCGAAGGCGGCCGGGGGGACGACCGTCGGGATCCTTCCAGGTGCCACGCCCGAGCATGCAAACGCCTATGTGGATATTCCGATTGCGACAGGCCTGAGCCTGGCCAGGAACCTCTTGGTGGTTCGGTCATCCCAGGCGCTTATCGCCATCGAGGGTCGCTACGGAACCCTTTCCGAGATCGCCTTTTCCCTCCAGTTAGGGGTCCCGGTCATCGGGCTCAGGACGACATATTCAGATCCTCAAATGATCAGAGCCAATGACGCCGAAGACGCGGTCGGACAGGCCTTTGCCTCCATTGCCGGCTCCCACACGGGAGGGTCGGCGCGAAGGCGGTCCACGGCCTGACTCCTTAAGGGAAGGTCCTGAGCATGGATATCGAAGGGCTCAGACAAAAGATCCGAGACATCCCTGATTTTCCCAAGAAGGGGATCCTTTTTAAAGACATCACGCCGTTGCTGGCAGATGGGAAAGCCTTTCGCGCGGCCATCGACCAGATCGCCGAACGATTTTCCGATCAGAAGATCGATTTGGTCATCGGCGTGGAGGCGAGGGGATTTATTATCGCTGCCGCGCTAGCGTACAAACTGCAGGCGGGGACGACACTCATACGAAAGCCGGGCAAGCTGCCCTATAAGACACACAGCGCAACCTATGCCTTGGAGTATGGCTCGGATGCCCTTGAGATCCACCAGGATGCGGTCCTTCCCGGCCAGCGGATCTTGGTAGTGGACGACCTGCTGGCCACTGGTGGCACCATCACCGCCGCACTCGATCTCATCGCTCGACTCGGAGGGAAGGTGGTGGGCGTGGCCTTTCTGGTCGAGCTTTCGTTTTTGGAGGGCCGGGCACGGTTGAGGGGACACGAGGTCTTCTCGTTAATTCAGTTTTAGCCAGAGACGCCGCGAATAGATGCTTTCAGGCGCCCGTAGCTCAGATGGATAGAGCAAGGGTTTCCTAAACCCTGTGTCGCAGGTTCAAGTCCTGTCGGGCGCACCAGCGAACAGCCTTTGCGTCATGTGAGGGTGCAATCATGTGGCCGACCTCAAAAACCTTCGATTGGTATGCTGATCGGCGACATTCCTTCGTCGCCGGCCTTCGGCGATTCAGGGCCCACGTCGTCGGCAACTGGAAGATCGCGGCGGGTCTGGCGATCGGCATAATCGTCATTGTGGCGCTCGTTACCGGATATTTTGTATGGGGCAGCAGGCAGGAAGCGGATGCCTCCGACCTCCTGTTCAGGGCCACGAGAGAGTTGGGATCGAGCACGCGAACAGCTGAAGACGCCGCCAGGCAGGAGGAGGGGGTCCGCTTGCTGCGGGAACTTACCACGCGCTATCCTCGAACTGCGGCCGCTGCAGAGGCCACACTACGATTGGGCACGCTGTATTACACAGTGGGAGAGTACGATGAGGCGCGGAATGTCTATCAGGGCTACGTGACAAGAAATCCAAGGGGGCGGGTTGCTTTTGCGGCCGGCATGGGAGTAGGGGATGCCTATTTCTCCCAGGGCAAGTATGATAAAGCGATGGAGAGCTATTCCCAGCTTATCGATCGGTTCCCCCATGAGGCGTTGCTTCCAGAGGCGTTTCTTAATCTTGCCAGGACATATGTCAAGATGAGCAAGGAACAGGAGGCCGTGCGCCTCTACCAGAAGGTGGCGGAAGGTTATCCAAACAGCGGTTGGAATCAGAACGCACGGGCGCAACTCCGTAAGCTGATGCGGCGCTAGCGACGCCGCAACTGTCTCGTGCTCCGCCAAGGGACGAAGACTGGTCGTGGGTTTGAATAGGTGGGGCGAGTTCAGGATCGGATGAAGAGCATAGCTTTGAAGTGATCCCTCCTGGGAGGGTTCCCGCACGTCAAGATCGCCTGGCATCTTATTTACTCTCCTTAGAGATACGCTTGTCGACCGTCCGATCTGCGAGGGCCGTAGAAGGGGCACCGGTTATTTCGCAGGTTGGCTCCCGTCTACCGGCAGCGCGTATGGTCGATTTCATGTATGAGTTGGACATGGGGGTCAGTATAAAAGACGCTAGGCGAAGAGTGATGAGGGTTGTTCGACAGGCGTTGAAAGGATTTGAGTCTAGTCTGTCTAGATGTGCGAAGGCTGGGGAACGAGGGAATTAGATATTGTATACGAACGTCATATAAGGAATGTTATGTAAACTTCAATGAATGCCATAAACTCCCCACCAACTCCCCCTGTCACCTCCTCATCCCGCCTCCTCACTCACGAGAACTTCCAAAGAAACCAGCTTCCATCTTATCATTGATTGACTAAGGGGCTTTCCAACTCGGCGAGCTGAATACCCGAGCACTGCAGCCGGAATCGGTGAATAGGAGAGAGATGCCAATACCCGTTTCAGAACAGCAGGCTACATCTTGTATTTGCCGAAGTCCTCCGGTTTAAGATTCTCGAGCCACTCTTTCCACTTGTCTGTCTCTTCCTTCTCTTCAGATA
>CAZCMC010000113.1:0-5970 GCA_964499665.1 uncultured bacterium
TTCTACCTCCCCACGCCCCTCCTTACAAAGGAGGGGACTCCCTTGGGAACCACCGGCGTCCTTCCAAGCACCCACACGATTTCCGGAAGAGCCCTTGTTCATTTCCGCGCCGTCAAAGGTGAGTGAACAGGGAGGGACTCAACGCATGATCGAATTCGGTCGAGACATATGCGGTAACCTCGACGCCGCGTTGAAGCGTGAGTGGCTGGAGACCAACGGGCTCGGCGGCTTTGCCTCCTCAACCATCGTCGGTCTGAACACGCGTCGCTATCACGGCCTGCTGATCGCTGCCACCAGGCCGCCGGTCGGCCGGTTGGTCCTGCTCTCAAAGTTGGAGGAGGCGCTGCTCATCGATGGGCAACGCTTCGAGCTATCGGCCAACCAGTATCCGGGCGTCATCCATCCGCAAGGCCATCAGTATCTCAAGCGATTCCGGCTCGATCCATTTCCTGTTTTCACCTACGAGCTTGAGGGCTTGCAGCTTGAGAAGTCCGTCTTCATGATTCAGGGGGAAAACAGCACGGTCATTCAGTACGACCTGAGACCAACGGGTGGGGAGACGGGTGTTCCCGCCCATCCCGCGGGGGGCACCCTCACGCTCGAGCTCCGCCCCCTCATCGCATTCCGGGACTATCACAGCACGACGCACCAGAATGACGCGCTCAATTCCCACGTCCAGACAGAAATGGATGTGGCGACGGTGGCGCCATACGAGGGGCTGCCCGCCCTGCACTTTTCCCACGATGGAGAAGAGCTCGAGGTGACGGGCCATTGGTACCGGGACTTCGAATACCGGGCGGAACTGGAGCGGGGCCTGGACTTCAGGGAAGATCTCTTCAGCCCGTTCGCGCTGACGTTCGATCTCACTCATCGCACGAGCGCGACCGTCATCGCGTCAACAGAGCGGCACGACGTCAGCCGCGCCATGGAGTATCGGAAGGCCGAGATCAAGCGGCGCAAGGCGCTGCTCGCTGCATCCCCATCTGACGATGAACTCGTTGAAACGCTTGCGGCGGCGGCCGATCAATACATCGTCAAGCGGGGGGATCAGAAGACGGTCATCGCCGGCTACCACTGGTTCAGCGATTGGGGCCGCGACACGATGATCGCGTTGCCGGGACTGGCGCTCGTCACGGGCCGCTTCGATGTGGCCGAGAGCATTCTGCTGGAGTTCACCCGCCACGTCGATCGCGGCATGCTCCCGAACCGATTCCCGGAGGCTGGCGTGCCTCCCGAGTACAACACGGTCGACGCAACCCTCTGGTTCTTCGAGGCTGTGCGCGCCCTCTCCGAATACACCGGCGACGCCACCTTCATCCGAGGCAACCTCTACGATGTGCTGACCGACATCATCGCCTGGCACGCGCGCGGCACGCGCTACGGCATTCGCGTGGATGACGACGGATTGCTCGCCTCGGGCGAACCAGGCGTGCAACTGACCTGGATGGACGCCAAGGTCGGCGATTGGGTGGTGACGCCTCGCCACGGCAAGCCCGTGGAGATTCAGGCGCTCTGGTACAACGCACTCTGCGTCATGGAGCGCCTGGCGAAGAAGTTCGGTGACCGGGATGGCCGGACACGCTACGCCGACATGGCGACTCGGGCGAAGCAAAGTTTCAATCGGGTCCTCTGGAACGAAGAGGCCGGGTGTCTCTACGACGTCGTTGACGGAGACGCTCGCGATGGCTCCATCCGGCCCAATCAAATCTTCGCCGTCAGCCTGACGCATACGATGCTCCCGCGCGAGAAGGCGAGGCGCGTGGTCGAGGTGGTCGAGCGCGAGCTCCTTACGCCGTGCGGGTTGAGGAGCCTCGCGCCGAGCGATCCTCACTATCGTGGCCGCTACGAGGGCGACCAGCGGAGCCGCGACGGAGCCTACCACCAGGGGACCGTGTGGCCATGGCTGATGGGGGCGTTCATCACTGCGTACCTGAAGGTGAACGGTCGAAGCAAGAAAAGTCGCGAGAGGGCCTCGCAATGGCTGGCGGCTTTCCGCGAGCACCTGAGTGACGCCGGTCTCGGTCAGGTCTCGGAGATCTTCGACGGCGATGCGCCACACCGACCGCGCGGCTGCATTGCGCAAGCCTGGAGTGTGGCAGAACTGCTGCGCGCCGCCGTCGAGGACGTGCTGGGGGTCTGGCCGGCGACGCGCAAGGCCGCAGGGGCGACTCCACAGGTGAAACCCTCGCGTCAGCGAGGAGCGGGGAGGTCACGATGAATCCATTCGCTGACACGCTCGGTGTCCTCTCCAGGATCGGTCTTTTGCCCGACGCTACACCACCACAACGACAAGCGCGGCATCTTCCGCTGCGGTTACCCCGCGGCGGAGAGCGCGAGGGCAACAAGTTGATTTGCCAGTGGCATGAGGCAGAGTTCGATTGCGGCCAGGGAGCATGCCTGAAAGGGCTTGTTCGTTAGACTCTCGGCTGATAACCTTGTCTGTCCAGATAGAAGACTCCGATTCAAAAGAGGCTTCTTGGTGAGAGATCGGGACGGTCACGCCTTGGAGTTGATCGAGAGATGAAATGAGACTAGTCTCTGTCAATATCGGGCATCCCCGGGAGGTGATCTATAAGGGCAAGACAGTCACGACCGGAATTTTCAAAGAGCCGGTCGAGGGCCGCATCAGGCTGCGAACGCTCAATCTCGACGGTGACAGGCAGGCTGACCTGTCGGTGCATGGCGGGCTCAGCAAGGCGGCCTATGCATATCCGATCGAGCACTATGCGTATTGGCGCGAGCAATTACCCGGTGTCGATCTGCCCTGGGGCATGTTCGGAGAGAACTTCACGACGGAGGGGTTGCGGGAAGACAGCGTGAACATCGGAGATCGGTTCCGAATAGGATCGGCCGAGGTGATGGTGACTGAGCCACGGCTTCCCTGTTACAAGCTCGCGGCTAAGTTCGGGCGGGACGACATCATCAAGCGCTTTCTCCATAGCGGTCGCACCGGATTCTACTTCGCCGTGATGCAAGAGGGGGAGGTCGGAACAGGGGATGGGATAGAGCTAGTCAGTCGAGACGAACACAGCGTCACGGTTGCTGACATTACGCGGCTGTACGTGCGGGAAAAGGATGATGTGGGCACGCTCCGACGCGCTGTGCAGGTCACAGCCTTGCCCGAGAGCTGGCGAGCGTACTTTGGAAAGCGGATCGAAAAACTCGTGAAGTAAGATGCACGAGCACGGACGCGGACAAGTGCTCACGCAGTTACCAAGACGATCAAAGATTCACAAGGAGAAGAGACCGTGACAGAAGAGGAGAAGAGGCTTCAGGAATCGTGCCAACGCACGCGGCACTGGAAGCGCTGGGGCCCCTATCTGAGCGAGCGTGCCTGGGGGACCGTGCGGGAGGATTACAGCGCGTATGGCACTGCGTGGGACTATTTCCCTCACGACCACGCACGGTCGAAGGCGTATCGATGGGGAGAGGATGGCCTTGGCGGCATGTGCGATCGCCACCAGTTCATCTGCTTCGCGCTGGCGCTCTGGAATGGCCGCGACCCGATTCTGAAGGAGCGGCTCTTTGGCTTGACGGGAAACGAAGGGAATCACGGAGAGGACGTCAAAGAGTACTATTTCTATCTGGACTCGACCCCTACTCATTCCTACATGAAGTATCTCTACAAGTATCCTCAGGCGGCCTTCCCGTATGGACGGCTGGTGGAAGAGAACCGTCGCCGCGGACGGGGCGCGTTTGAGTTTGAACTGCTTGACACCGGGGTGTTCGCCGAAGATCGCTATTTCGATGTCCTGGCCGAATATGCCAAGGCCACGCCCGAAGAGATCCTCATACGCCTTCAGGTCATCAATCGCGGCCCGGAGGCGGCGCAGGTGAACTTGTTGCCGACGATCTGGTTCCGCAACACATGGTCGTGGGGCCTCGATGCGCGACGGCCACGACTTCGCAATGGTCCAGCCGTCAGGGATACCAACGTGGTTGAGCTGAATCATCATTACTATGGCCACCGTTGGCTGTACTGCCACGGCCTGCCCGAATTGCTCTTCACGGAGAATGAGACGAACAAGCGGCGCCTCTATGGGGTCGAGAACGATACACAGTACGTGAAGGATGGCATTAACGAGTATATCGTGCATGGCGCGAAGGACGCCGTGAACCCGGAGCAAGTGGGCACGAAGGCGGCCGCTCACTATCCCCTGACAATCGGACCGGGTGAAAGTGTCACCGTACGGCTGCGGTTCACCGATGCGGAACTGTCACCCACAGGGAAAGGGCCTTTCGGAGCCGACTTCGACCAGATCTTCTCGGAACGCCAGCGTGAAGCCGATGAATACTACGCTACAGTCATTCCACGGAATCTTTCGCCCGACGCCAGAAACGTCATGCGGCAGGCGCTCGCCGGGCTCCTCTGGAGCAAGCAGTTCTATCACTATGATGTGGCTCGATGGCTCAAGGGCGATCCATCCGGACCAGAGCCGCCCCCCGAGCGACTGCGCGGCCGCAACCACGAGTGGACGCATCTCTACAACGCCGACGTGATCTCCATGCCGGACAAGTGGGAGTATCCCTGGTACGCCGCCTGGGACCTCGCGTTCCATTGCATCCCGCTCGCGCTGGTCGATTCCGAATTTGCAAAGGAACAACTGCTGTTGATGCTGCGCGAGTGGTACATGCATCCGAACGGCCAACTGCCCGCCTATGAATGGGCGTTCGGGGACGTCAACCCGCCGGTGCACGCCTGGGCGGCCTGGCGCGTCTACAAGGTCGAGAGGAAGCGCCGGGGCACGGGAGATCGCAAGTTTCTGGAGCGGGTCTTCCATAAGCTGTTGCTCAACTTCACGTGGTGGGTCAATCGGAAGGATGCGGAAGGCAAGAACGTGTTCCAGGGAGGCTTCCTGGGCCTGGATAACATCGGGGTCTTCGACCGGAGCGCGCCGCTACCCACGGGAGGACACATCGAACAGTCGGACGGGACGAGCTGGATGGGGATGTACTGCCTCAACATGCTGGCGATCGCCCTGGAGCTGGCCCGGGAGGACGCTGCGTACGAAGACGTGGCGAGCAAGTTCTTCGAACACTTCGTCTATATCAGTCGAGCACTGAACAATATCGCCGGCGAGGGGATCGAGCTCTGGAACGCGGAGGACGGCTTCTACTATGATGTGCTGCACCTGCCCGATGGCCGCCCCTTCCCTCTCAAGATACGGTCGATGGTCGGCCTGATCCCCCTGTTTGCCATCGAGGCGCTGGTGTCAGATGTTGTGGACAACCTTCCCGGGTTCAAGCGCCGGATGCAGTGGTTCATCGAAAATCGGCCGGAACTCGGCGAGTACGTCGAAACGCAGACGACACCAGACCTCCGGGTGCGTCGAATCCTTTCGCTGGTCAATCCAAAGCGGCTGCGGCAGGTGCTGCGATATATGCTTGACGAGGCGGAATTCCTCTCCCCCCACGGCGTGCGCGCGATGTCACGCATCCATCGCGAACATCCCTACACCCTCTCGGTCCACGGCATGGAGCATCGGGTGGACTACGAGCCGGGCGAGTCGAGCACCGGCCTCTTCGGCGGCAACTCGAACTGGCGTGGGCCGATCTGGTTCCCGGTGAACTACCTGATCATCGAGTCGCTCCAGAAGTTTCATTACTACCTCGGCGACGACTACAAGGTGGAGTGCCCCACCGGCTCCGGCCGGATGATGACCTTGTGGGAAGTGGCCGGAGAGATCTCTCGCCGCCTGACACGCATCTTCCTCCGTGGCGTCGATGACCGGAGACCGGTCTATGGCGGCATCGAGACGTTTCAGAGCGATCCGCACTGGCGGGATCTGATCCTGTTCCACGAGTACTTTCACGGCGACAATGGCGCAGGCATCGGCGCCAGCCATCAGACCGGCTGGACCGGGCTCGTGGCCAAGCTGATTCAACAGAGCGGGGAATAGTCGTCAGGGGACTCGCTAGAAACAACCCTCACAATAGTCCAGCGCTCGGATCTCAAGACTCTTCTCACGT
>CAZCMC010000114.1:0-2849 GCA_964499665.1 uncultured bacterium
AGGCGGAGCGTGAGGGGAGGCCAGCCGGGTTGGACTCCTTCTGTCAGCGCGGGTAGAAATCGATGAATCCATCGAGGCCGACTACCTCATGCCCCTCAGCGAGCAGTCTCTCGCAGAGGTGGGACCCTATGAACCCTGCGGCACCGGTTGCAAGCGATCGTGGCTTCTCCGACATCTCGAGCCTGTGGCCAGGATCGCCGAGGCAGCTTCTGCCACATCCTCTTCGGAGATCGAGCGCATGCACAGACGATCGTCCTGGATCTGACATCGACGTTTTAAGCAGGGGCTGCAGGGGAGAGGCACACGGAGGATCGTGCCACCCGCCCCATATGGGCCATTCAGTCGGGGATCGGTCGGGCCGAAGAGGGCCACAAGGGGGGTGCCAAGCGCCGCTGCCAGGTGCATGGGGCCTGAATCCAGCGTCACAAGGAGGTCGATCTGCTTCAGGAGGGCGATCAGGACCCTCAGGTCCGTCCGGCCCGCGACGAGGAACGGGGCGGGGTCCATCCGGGCTGCGAGCCGGCGCGCAAGTGGCAGGTCCGACGACGATCCGGTCACAAGGATCCTTGCACGACATCGCCGGGCAAGCATCTCCCCCACGCGCGCGAATCGGTCCTCCTCCCAGAGTTTGGTCGGCCACCGCGCTCGAGGATTCAGAGCCACGACTCGATCGCCCGGCCTCACCCCGGCCTCGGCAAGGAGCGCCTCCGCCTTCGCCTCGTCTTCAGGCCCCGAAGGAAAGATAAACGTTTTCGGAGACGGATCAGCTCCCAAGAACCTGGCTGCCTCCAGGTACCGGTCCACCGCATGCATGGGCGCCGATGGAATCGGCACAACGTGGGTGAGGGCCCGCTGGCTCCCCTCCCTGGCGTCTGCCAGGCCGACCCGAAACCGCGCCCCCGCGACAAGAAGCATCAAGGCGCTCTTCAGTAGTCCCTGTAGATCGACAACCAAGTCATACCGCCCCTCGCGCAGCTGAGCGACGAGCGCTCCTATCTCTCGGAACGCCGACGGCCAGCGCAGCGGTGCCAGGGCTTCCCGCCCCCATCGCCTGCGTCCTGACACGATGACCCGGTCCAGCAGTGGATGCCCAAGCAGCACGCCCGCTGCCTCTTCCTCAACCAACCAGGCGATATGTCGGTCAGGATAGCGCCGTCGCAATGACGCAAGGAACGGGAGCGCGTTCACCACATCGCCGAGCGAGCTCGGCTTGAGGATGAGGATCCGCTTGACCTGTTCCATCGGTGGAGATACGCTCTGCGCCAATGAGCTCATTTCGCACCGCTCCGAACCAGAATCCACTCGGTTGCGGACAGTAGATCCGATGCCACGTGGCTAGGCCTGGGACCGCCCGCCGCCTCAAGTTGCCGCAAGGTTTCGCGTCCGAACCCGGTTAGCACCAATACTGAGGGAAGGCCCATTCGGTGACCAAGCATGAGGTCGGTTGTCTGGTCTCCCACAACATAGGACCTGGTCAGGTCTACCTGGTGCTCATGCGCCGCCTGTTGGACCAGTCCCGGACCAGGTTTGCGGCACAGGCACGTGCGCTTAAACGGGAAGCGCCCTTCTTCAGGGTGATGAGGGCAGTAATAGAACGCATCCGTCGATCCTCCCTCTTGGCGAAGGAGGTGCAGGAGGCGCTGATGGGTCGCTTCGACGAGCTCTTCCGTCGCATCACCCCTGGCCACCCGCGATTGGTTGCTCACCACGATGCGGAGAAACCCGGCCTCACCAAGGCGCTTCAACGCGGCGGGCGCCCCATGAATCGGTCGCATGTGCTCTGGGTATTGAAGCGGTCCCACCTCCTCATTCAAGGTGCCGTCCCTATCAAGGAAGACCGCAGGTGCCGGACGAACGCCGTCTCGCTCATTGAAGACCGATCCCTCGAGAAGAGCCTCTGCAGCGGCAACCACTTCCTTGACCCCGATCGCCCGCATGCATCGATGATCAATAGGGCAGTCGCGGTAGCGACAAGGACTGCAGGGCGGCGGTTGGTGTAGGTTGCGGTGTCCAGACCCCAGTGGGCCGGTGAGGCGCGGATCCGTGGGACCGAATATCGCGACACATGGCACGTTCAGGGTTGCGGCCAGATGCATTGCCCCTGTGTCGTTCGTCAACAGGAGACGGCACCGCCTCAGCAAGCTAGCCAAGGTTGAAAGAGACGTTCTGCCGCCGAGGTCCACGGCCGCGCGCCGCATCCGCTCTCGGATGGCCCGTGTTACTGAGGCTTCCTTCGGCGACCCGAATAGGAGGGCGATCGTGCCCAGGCGATCGCTGAGAAGGTCGGCTGCTTCAGCGAATCGCTCGGCCGGCCAGCGCTTCGCACTTCCGTAGGCCCCTCCGGGATTAATCCCAATGAATGAGGCGCCAGGTCGGAGCCTTGCCGCGGCAAGAAGCCCCTCGGCTTCCGCGTCTCCGGCCGGCGGAAACGTCAGACCGGTCGGCTGTTCCCACGCGTCCCACCTGAACGCACGCAGCAGGCCAAGGTAGGCGTCAACCCCGTGGAGCGATCGCTTGCCTGGGGTGCACACGCCCACCGTCAGTAGCGGCCCCCGCCCCCCGGTCACATACCCGATCCGGTGCGTGATCCCGGCCAGCGCGCTGATCAACGCGGCCCGAAAGCTATTCGGCAAGAGAATGGCCAACTCAAAGCGCCGTCGCCTGAGGGTAGTCACCGCCCATGCGAACTGATTCCGGCTTGGAATCACGAGGAGATCGTCGATGAACGGTGAAGCTTGAAAGAGGTCGCTCACCCACGGGCGCACCAGGAGAGAGATTCTTGCGGCGGGAAAGGAGCGGCGGAGGTTGGCGAGTGTGGGCAGGGCAAGGACTGCATCGCCCAGCCAATT
>CAZCMC010000114.1:2949-5827 GCA_964499665.1 uncultured bacterium
AGCGGCGGAGGTTGGCGAGTGTGGGCAGGGCAAGGACTGCATCGCCCAGCCAATTTGGGCCGCTGACCAGAATCGAACGAAGCTGATCGGCTTCGAAAGTCCGCCTGACGCGAAGTGTCATCCGGTTGCACCTCAGCCCCGACCTCTCATCTCATGAGGCGATCGCTCCTTGAAGACCAGAAAGCATGCGGTCCAGGGTTTCCTCTCCCTCCACAATTTCGAGCGAAATCGCCAGCGCATAGAGGGGCGTCACCATCTTTTCCAAGTTCAATCGCGCCAATTTTACCATATCCTTTTCCGTCGTAACCATGCAGGCGGCGCGGACCTTCATCGTCGCCGCAGAGAGCGCCTCAAGATCGGCGGCGGAATAGACGTAGTGATCGGGGAACACGTGGTGGGCCAAGATCACTGCGCCAAGTCGAACGAGGGTGGCCTCAAACCCGCTCGGGTTGCCGATCCCAGAGAATGCCACCAGGCGCTGGCCGTCGAGATGTGATGGGGGGAGGCGTTCCTCTCCGCAGGCGCCGGTCAAACCGAGAGGCCTATGGACAGCGAGTGCAATCGGTGCTGTGGGAGCATACCGACGGAGCGATCGCTTGATCTCGTCCACATCAGCACCCGAGTCGGCATGCGTGACCACCAAGAGATCGGCGCGCGCCAGGCCATCCGGCCGCTCTCGCAACAATCCGGAGGGAAGCAGTCGGCCATACCCCATCGGATTGGCAGCGTCGAGCAGGACGATGTCCAGATCGCGGTGTAGCCTGAGATGCTGAAATCCATCATCTAAGACGATGATCTCACATTTTAATTGCTCCAGGGCAAGCTGACCGACCCGGTACCGGTCTGCGCCGGTCAGCACGGCAACCCCTGGAAGATGGCGAGCCAACAGGTAGGCCTCATCAGCCGCCACCGGGGGCTCACACAGCAACTGCCGGCCATCGGAGATGATGACCGGTGCGGTGGACCGGCCCCGATACCCACGCAGGATGACGGCGACGCGATGACCCCGCGTGTGCAGCCGACGGGCAAGCATCTCGACAAACGGGGTCTTTCCGGTGCCACCAGCGATCAGGTTGCCTACGCTCAGAACCGGGACCGGCAGCCGCCGAATACCCGTGAGGCCGCGGGCAAAGAACGCCGTGCGGAGCGACACGAGCCCTCCATACACGTGTGAGGCAAGCCGCAAAAAAGCCAGCCACGAGCGACCGGCCCACGTTGTCTGGCCGGCTGCCATACAGCGGACTGTCCAGGCCGACAACGCCTCCACTGCCTTCATGAGACGTACTGTTCCAGCAGGGCGACTGTCCGTTCGCACGCCCCGCGATGCGCCACCAGCGCCTCCAATGCTGCTTTCCCCATACGATCCCTGCGACCGGGGTCGCGGAGGAGCCCCGCAAGCGACTCGGCCAGTTCCTCCGCATCCTTGACCTGGAGAGCGGCACCGCACTCGACGAAGTACGCGCTGGCTTCGGCGAAATTCTCCATGTGCGGGCCGAAGAGCACCGGGCGACCATAGAGCGCCGGCTCCAGCAGATTGTGCCCACCCCTGGGGACCAGACTTCCCCCAATGAAGGTGACACTGCCTACGGCATAGAGCGCTGAAAGCTCTCCGATGGTGTCCAACAGGACAATCTGTCTCTCGCCGTCCCGTGTGCCGGCCAGTTCGCTCCTCCTGACTGCAGTCAAACCGTTCCCGGCGATCAGCGCCTCCACTCCAGCCAGCCGATCGGGATGGCGCGGGGCCAGAATCAGCAACAGGCTCGGGAACTCATGACGCAGGCGGATAAAAGCCCGAAGCAGGGCCTCCTCCTCACCGGCATGCGTGCTCCCAGCAACAACGACCGGCTGTCCCGACTCGATCTTCAGCTCCCGGCGCCACTGTTCGGCTCGGGAGGAGGCATCGGCCGGGTGGGTCACGTCGAATTTGAGGTTTCCAACCACGCGGACCCGCTCTGGCGGGGCGCCCAGGGCAAGGATCCGCTCGGCGTCAGCGGCGCTCTGCATGCAGAAGAGATCGATGCCCCGAAGCACGTGGCGAAAGAAAGGCTGGACGAGGCGGTAGCGCCGAAACGAACGCGGGGAGATCCGCCCATTAATCATGACGACGGGGATCTTCGAGACCGCACAGGCGCGGAGGAAATTCGGCCAGATCTCGGTCTCGGTCAGGAGAATCAGGCGTGGGCTCACTGCCGCCAAGGCCTCATGAACGATGATCGGGAGGTCAAGGGGAAAGTACACGACCCCCGCGGCCTGAGGGAAGGAACGTTTGGCGACCTCACGCCCGGTACCGGTGACCGTCGAGATCAGAAGCGATAACGTCGGCCGACGCGTCGCCCACAAAGCGGCCAGGACTGACGCTGCGGCGACCTCACCCACCGATACCGCATGCAGCCAGACCGGATGAATCTCCTGAAGCCTGGCGACGAGTGTTTCAGGGTATCTCCCCAGGCGCTCCCGCCACCCGTCGCGGCGCCCGCGAATCCCCAGGGCGCCCAGGAGGAGCGAGGGGGACCAGGCGAGCAGAACAAGAGTCAGTAGCAGTGTGTAGACATGGTACATCCGGGGACACCGCCTGTTACCGACTCGCCTTGAAGTATTCGTCGGCCTTCATCGTGAGGAGATCGAGGCGCTCCGCAAGAATGTCCTGGTATTTCGCCACCTCCTCCCTGGTCGCCATCGGTTCCACATAGATGGGCTCGCCCCAGATGTAGACAGCACGGGAGAATGGCAGAGGCAGGAGGAAAGCGTCCCAGCTCTTAAGGAACCGGCGTCGCGCCGCACTAAAGGTCACTGGCACAATAGGGGCTCCCGTGAGCTTTGCCAGCTCGATGACACCAGACTTGACCTTTGCCCGCGGACCCCTTGGCCCGTCCGGGGT
>CAZCMC010000115.1:0-5788 GCA_964499665.1 uncultured bacterium
AGGAAGAGGTGGTCGACCTGTTCAGGAGGAGATCTTCGGTCCTACTCCCCTTCGGTGGGCTTCGCCAGACCTGGAACGGTCATCGGGAGGAGGGAAGCACGCGATCGAAAATCTCAGCGAGTGGAAGACGCTGTACATCGACCTCAGCGGAGGGCTTCAGAGGGCTCAGATCGATGAGTGAATCCTCCATGGCGAAGGGCCACCATCTCTTTACATCGCCTCCGCTTTATGTTATAGGAGGGCTGGAGTGCGAATGATTCGACACATGCTGTTGGTCTGCGTCGTTTCGATGTCAATGATCACGACCGTCTTGCTGGCGCCAGCAACCGGGGCGCCGCCGCCGTCCTCGGTCCGACAGCGAGGCTCTGCGCCGGACGCCAAGATTAGCGGCTTCCATCTGGTGGAGACGAAGGGGGGAACAAAACTCTGGGAGATATGGGGTGACTTGGCCGAGGTCTTCGAGAAGGAAGGCATAGCGAGGGTGACGAAGATTTCCAATCAGGTAACGGTGACGCTCTATTCAGATCACGGGAAGCTGACGTCACGTTCGGACGAGGCCACGCTCAACATGCAGACCAAGGACGTTCGCTTGGAGGGAAATGTCTCCGCCACGTCGGAGCCGGGGAGCAGCCTGCAGACCGAGTCGCTCGCTTGGTCGGCCGAGGATCGCCGACTGTTCACTCGATCGCCTGTCACGTTGACCAAGGGCGGGCTGGTGAGTCGAGGAGTGGGAATGGAGGCGGAGACGAGTCTCGAGCGGGTAAGGCTCCTCAGTCGTGTGCAGTCGCGTATCATCTCAGATAATGCTGGGTTGGTGACACAAGACCTTCCCAGGGGCCGAAAAGGAGGGACCCGATGAGCCGTCGGCACTGGATCGTAGCGGGAGCTGTCGTCGTGAGCCTCGGCCTATTGGTCGGGTCCGGGCGGGCAGAGGAGAAGAAGACGGAGAAGAAGCCGATCACCATCACGGCTGACCACCTGGAGGTGAACCGGAAGCTGCGCAGTGCGGTCTATACGGGTAATGTCAATGCCGATGACAAGAGCCGGGGTATGGTCATTCTCGCCGACAAGATGGAGTTCCTCTTCGATGAGAAGATGGAGCAGATCCAGAGGGGGCTCGCCACGGGGAATGTCAGGATCTCCGCGGGAGAAAGACGGATGACCTCCGACCAGCTCGAGCTGTTCCCCGGGGAGGAGAGGGCGGTTCTGACGGGAGATCCCAGGGTGTGGCAGGGCAATGATCTCGTGACCGGGACGAAGATCACCATCTTCCTGAAAGAGGATCGGGCGATCGTTGAGGGCGGTCCGTCCAAGCGGGTGACGGCCGTCTTGTATCCCCGATCGGAAGGAGAGGAAAAGTCGAAGACCGGGGCGACCGGCGAGGGTGGCACGCCGCCTGCGGGCAAGGATGGGTCCTGAGGCGGGATGGAGCGGAGCCTTCGCACAGAGAGCCTGGTCAAGACGTTCAGAGGCCGAACGGTTGTGGCCGGCGTCAGCATCAGCCTCGAGGCCGGCGAAGTGGTGGGCCTGTTGGGGCCCAACGGAGCCGGGAAGACCACAACCTTCTACATGGTCCTTGGATTGCTCAAGCCGGACCGTGGGAGGGTGATGTTGAATGGGGAGGATATCACCGAGCTGCCAGTCTACAAGCGAGCCCGCAGGGGCTTGGGCTTTCTCTCCCAGGAGCCATCGATCTTCCGCAAATTGACGGTGGAGCAGAACCTAATGGCGATCCTCGAGATCCTCGATTTGACGAAGAGTGAGCGACAGCATCGCCTCGAGAGCCTGCTTCGGGAGCTTGACCTGACACACCTGGCCAAGAGCAAAGCCTACACGCTATCTGGCGGTGAGCGCCGCCGGGCGGAGATCACCCGCTCCCTCGTGACCGCTCCGCACTTCATGCTGCTGGATGAGCCGTTTGCTGGGATCGACCCGATCGCCGTGGCCGACATCCAGACCATCATCGCCCGGCTGAAGGAGAAGGGGATCGGCATTCTGGTCACCGATCACAACGTGCGGGAGACGTTGCAGATCGTGGATCGCGCCTATCTGATTTATGAAGGTCAGGTCTTGGTCTCCGGGACCGCCCGCGAGCTGGCATCCGACGAGCGGGCGAAGGAGATCTACCTGGGCAAACAGTTTAGCCTCTGAAGACAGGACGCTATGGCCTTTGAAGCGAAGCTGAGTCTGCGCCAGACCCAGAGGATGGTCATGACGCCGATGCTGCAGCAGGCGATTAGTCTCCTGCAGCTCTCTCGGCTTGAGATGCTTCAGGCCTTGCACCAGCAGTTAGAGGAGAACCCGATCCTGGAGGAGGTCACGGAGGGGATCGAGGAGCCGGAGGATGTCCCGGACGCGAACGCCGTTGCCGAGGAGCCGACCCCCGAGAGCAACGGAGAGGGGTCCGCCCCAGAAATCGATTGGGAGAGCTATCTCCAGGACGCCTCTGATTATCGCCCTTCTGTCCGACGCGAGGAGATCGAGCGGTTCGATAGCGAGAGCCTGCTCACGAGACCCGGCTCGCTGCAGGACCACCTCCTTTTCCAGCTCCATCTGACCGTCTGGGATCCGGAGCTCTTAGGGCTGGGCTCTCTCATCATTGGAGATCTTGACGACAACGGCTATCTTCGGAGCAGTCTTCCCGAGTTGGCCTCGCTTGCGCCCGCCACCCCGGAGTCGCTGGAGGCCGCTTTGCGGTGGGTGCAGACGTTGGATCCGACGGGGGTGGGGGCGAGAGACCTCCGAGAGTGCCTGCTGATTCAGCTCGGCGCAAGACCTGAGAGACATGAGCTGGCCGAGGCCATTGTCAGCGGTCATCTCCATGAGTTGGAGCGTCGCCAGGCAGGAAAGATCGCCGACGCGCTGGGTGTTCCGCTTAAATAGGCCCAAGAAGCGGTGGCCCTGATCGTCTCTCTGGAGCCCAAGCCCGGAAAGACCTTCAGCGGCGAGGAGCCCCGCTATATTACACCCGATGTCAACATCCACAAGATCGATGGCCGCTATCTGGTGACGCTTAACGAGGAAGGCCTTCCACGCCTCCGGATCAGTAGGTATTACCGCGAGATTCTCTCCCGACGAGAGTCCGTCCCACGGGAGGCCCGTGGCTACGTCGAAGAGAAGATGCGCTCCGCCCTTTGGTTCGTCCGGAGCATTGAGCAGCGAAAGCGCACGCTGGTCAAGGTGTGTGAAAGCCTTGTGAAGGTTCAGAGAGATTTTCTGGATTACGGGATCTCCCGCCTGAAGCCGCTCACGCTACGCGAGGTGGCCGATGACATCTCGATGCATGAATCGACCGTCAGTCGGGTCACCACCAGCAAGTACGTCCAGACCCCGCAAGGGCTGTTCGAGCTGAAATACTTCTTCCACCGCGGTGTTCCATCGACCGGCGGCGATACCGTTTCCTCAGTGAAGGTGAAGGATCTGGTTCGCCGGTACCTGACGGCGGAGGATTCCCAGAAGCCCCTCAGCGACCAAAGGCTTGTGGAGATCCTGGCGAGGGTTAACGGGGTCGAGATCGCGCGTCGCACCGTGGCCAAGTACCGGGGACAACTCAAGATCCCCTCATCAAACCGACGTCGCCAATTCTAATCTGGCATCCATTCGATCCGACGAGGAACCAGCCGGTGCAGATTGCGATTACGGGCCGCAACCTCGAAATCACCGAAGCCCTCCGTCGTTACGCCGAGGAAAAGGTCGCCCGCCTGCAAAGGTTCGTGGACCAGATCACCTCGGTCCATGTCGTCCTAATGATCGAGAAGTACCGACGGATTGCCGAGATCACCCTACGCATCCGTGATCTCACCATCAGGGGAGAAGAGTCCAGCGATGATCTCTATTGCGCGATCGATCTGGTGGCCGACAAGATCGAGCGGCAGATCCTTCGCTACAAGGAGAAGATCGTTGAACACGCCGGTCGAGGCCCCGGGAGGTCTCGAGGCGGGAGCGAGATATCCCAAGGGGAGGCCGAGCCGTTTTCCGGGGAGGGGCCCCGCATCGTCAAGACGAAGCGTTTCGCGATGAAGCCTTTATCTCCGGACGAGGCCGCCCTTCAGATGAACCTGCTGGGGCACAATTTTTTCGTGTTCCGAAACGCTCGGACGGAGGAGGTGAACGTCCTCTATCGGAGACAGGATGGAGACTATGGTTTGATCGAGCCGCAGAACTAGTGCTGTCCCAACTAACTTCGCCTAGCGGCGTTGCCGTCCCCCGGGGCACTCCCTGCGACGTACCTGGAAATGTACGCCTCGGTCGGCCCGCGGGGGCCGCGCCTTGCTATGCTCGTTTCTTGGACCGGCAGGTAGGCCATCAACTTAGGGCGAAATAGTTGAAGGGGCACTAGGAGCAGGCAGTTCCGGACGGCGCACCTCAAGAGGTGGTCCGGGGAGCCTGCCATGCGGGATGGTCAATCTGGTTTCGAGGGCATGCGCGTGAAACGACGGTATGTCACTGAGGGTACGATCCTGGAGGGGTAAAAGAATCTCGGATATGAAGGGCGAGGGTCGGTGAAAGCAACCGAGTTCGTGATCATCACCGGGATGTCGGGGGCCGGCAAGAGCCAGGCGATTAAGTGTCTGGAGGACATCGGGTTTTTTTGCATCGATAACCTGCCAACGACATTGATCCCCACCTTCGCCCGGCTCTGCATGCAGTCGGAGCCGAGTTTTCAGCGGGTGGCCCTTGTCATAGACGTCCGGGAGGGGGAATTCCCGAGCTCCCTCCCGGGCATCCTGGCGACGCTCAGGGCAGAAGGCCATGACGTCAAGATCGTGTTCCTGGACGCGAGCGATGAGGCCCTTGTTCGGCGCTTCAGCGAGAGCCGGCGACCACATCCACTGGCGGCCGGACGGTCGGCGCTCACTGGAATCACCCTTGAGCGACGAATCCTGGCGGGTCTCCGAGACCAAGCAGATCTCATCGTTGATACAAGCACGCTGACCATTCATGAACTGAAGCGGTTCCTCACGCAGGCGTTTCTTGCCGATCGTTCGACAGCCAAGATCGCCCTCTCCTTGGTCTCCTTCGGCTACAAGTATGGGCTTCCGTTCGACGCCGATCTGGTATTCGATCTACGGTTCATTCCCAGTCCTCATTTCAACGATGAGCTTCGGCCGCTCACCGGCCTCGACCTCCCGATCGGCCAGTTTCTCATGAGCGCCTCGGTGACCAAGCCCTACCTCCACCGCCTCACGGAGTTCCTCAGCTTCTTCATCCCGCTGTGTGAAGAAGAAGGTCGGGCCTACTTGACCATAGCCCTTGGGTGCACCGGGGGCAGGCATCGCTCGGTCTTTCTCGTGGAAGAGCTCTCCGGTCATTTTCGGGAGTCCGGTTATCTGGTCAACATTCGACACCGTGATATCGAAAAGGGCTGAAGAGCAGGGTTCAGGCTATAGGGCATAGGGTTGAGGAAGGTTACTCCCCCTAGACCCTGCATGGCGTTCAGCGAGGTCGGGGGATGGGTAGAGCGGGGCGGCTTCTCATGATGGGCGCGGCCGATGGCCCCACCAACATGGGAGTGGACGAGGCGCTCGCGAGGCTCTGCCGGGACCATGCGGTCCTGCGATTTTACCGTTGGGACCCATCAGCCCTGTCTATCGGCTTCTTCCAGCGGGCCGGCGAGATCGATCTTGCTGCCTGTCGCAGGTCTTCGATCTGCCTGGTGCGTCGGCCCACCGGCGGGCGCGCCGTGCTGCACCAACAGGACCTGACCTATAGTCTGGTCTTGCCATTACGCGCGCCCTGGAGGGAGTTCTCGATCGCGGAAAGCTACCGCCGGATCAATGCCTGTCTA
>CAZCMC010000116.1:0-3445 GCA_964499665.1 uncultured bacterium
TAGTTGATCAGGCCACCGAAGTACACGATGTTTGTGCCCGAGCGGATCGGGGCCCAGATGTCGGCGGTGGCCGACGTGCGGGTGAAGCGGGGATCGACGTGGATGATCTTCGCCCCGCGCTCCTTCGCCTTCATCACCCACTTGTAACTGACCGGGTGGCACTCCGCCCAGTTCGACGTAGGCATGATGACATCGGCGTTGATCACATCGATCAGGTTCGTCGTCATCGCGCCTCGACCGAAGGTGACGCCGAGCGCCGGGACAGTGGCTGAATGGCAGACGCGAGCGGAGTTCTCCAGGTAGACAACACCCATCGCTCTGCCAAGCTTCGCGATGAGATAGTTCTCCTCGTTGTCCAAAACCGAGGAGCCCATAAGCGCCAGGCCGTCGCAGCGATTGACCGTGATCCCGTTCTCTTGCTCCACAAAGGTCGCATCGCGCGTCTTCTTGACCAGTCGCGCGATCCGATCCATCATCCAGTCGAGCGGCTTCTCTTCCCACTTGTCGCTGCCTGGAGCCCTGTAGAGCGGCTTTGTGATCCGGGTCTCGTTGATCGAAAGCTGGAACGTCGAAGAGCCCTTCGGGCAGAGCGCGCCCTCCGTATGCGGGCAATCCGGATCGCCCTCGATGTCGATGATCTTGTTGTTCGCCACGTAGATGAGCTGGGCGCAGCCGACCGCGCAGTAGGGGCAGACTCCAGGGACGACCTTCGCATTCTTGATGCGAAGCGAAGTGGCGGCCGCCCGGACCGGCTTGAGGTCAAACCCGAGGCCAGCGAGACTCCCCACAACTGCGCCGCCTGTCGTGGCCCCCGAGACTTTCAGGAAATCACGCCTGGAGACTGCCATCTCCGAACTCCTTTCTATTCTGTCCGCACACTGTGAGCGGGGAGGTGGACTCTTTCGTTATGGAGCCTTACACTTCAAATATTCAAAGATTCAAAGATTCAAATGCCGTTTTACCGAGGATTCCGTTTCCCACTATACCGGCAGCACTCAACCCGTTTATATGGTCAACAAAAGGGATGCAGTTCTAATAAAGGAAGGAAAAGAAAGGAGTATAACTGAACCTAGCAGGAATGAATGGCGCCATTCTCCCGAATCTTGAGCTAAGTTGTCAAGAAAAAAAATCCAAAGGAATGCGATGATGAGCGACTCAACACCATCTTACAGACCGAAGGTTCTCAAACAGAGTTTGAGTCCTATCGCTGGGGAGCAATTCCCGGCTGCTGCGCCCGTCCGAGATCGCTCTGCAGAGTTCCTTCGGCTGTCTCCTCAGCCTGGAGGTGAGAGATATCCATCACCTTCGCCTCTGCCTCTTCCTCTGCAGAGACACCAAGCGGCGTCAACGTCTCCAGATCCAACACGACTCGCTCATCCCTCCTTTCCTTTGAACCCTCTACGACCCCACGATCCTTCGGCTTCGAGACCCGGCCGAGTAACAGGCCCAGCAAGAACGCGACGAGGACCACCCCTACGAAGGCTGAGACCGGCAGAGACACAGACAATGTCCGCAGGAAGTCACCGAGCGCGAAGAGCAGGTCGAGCGCCTGCCCGATCAATGCCTGGACTGTCTGTAGCGCCTCTCTCATTTCATCTTCACAAGCGAAGCGTCAGACCGCGCCATTGGTCGGATACTCCCATGAATCCCCCTGGTTCTGCGATCATCTGTTGCGTAGCAGGCTTCCTAAAAGCTCGGAAATAAGGGGGACAGGAGTTGGGGTAAGGGAAGCAGAAGATGGATTTCATAACCCTGCTGGTCCCGGGCTTCTGAAAGACTGTTCAGATACCATAGACGGCGATCAGAAGCTATGAATTCCAGGTCAGCAACCCAGCAGCCAGCGCACGGCGCGCGACTGCGGGCCCCTGAGGCCATGTAAAGGACTCGAGCGCCGACGAAGCGGAATCCCGGTCGATCGCCTATTTGCTCTTGATCACCAGGGCCGACTGCACCTCCCGGACTCCCGAAACCTCTCGGGCCAAGGCGACCGCCCGATCGATCTGGGTCTGAGAGTTGACAAACCCCGACAGCACCACCCGTCCCCGGAAGGTCTCCACCGACACCGCGAAACCGCTCACCACGGGATCCCCCAGAAGTTTCGTCTTTATCTTGGTTGTGATGGCGGAGTCATCGAGATACTCACCGGTGCTCTCGCGGGTGGCCGTGGGGGCGCATGCCTGGAGCACGATACCAGTGACCGTCAGGACGGCAACGAGGAATATCATGGGTCGTTTCATCGGGCGCATTCTTGCCTCCTTTCCTGAACCGGTTGGACCGACCTTCATCATTCGACGGCTGGGCATGGCGCCTTGTCAACGAGGCGCAAACGCCCACGGGCGGCAACAGGGCTAATACATCAGGGGGAGCCGTACAAGACGCTGTGATGCGGAGCCACTATACCAGAAAAGGCTAGGGCAAGAAAGCGGTTTGTGCTATGATCCGCTCGCTTTGAGGGGCCTATGCGCACGCGTGAGCTGTTTCGTCCGTTCTTGGGATTGACGATTGGAGATCCGGCGGGGATTGGTCCGGAGATCGTGGCCAAGACCCTGACCCACGAGGAAGTGAGGGCCGCCTGCCGCCCGCTTGTCATCGGCGAGGCCGGGATCATGCGGCGGGCGATCCGCCTCTGCCACCTGGACCTCTCCGTGCGGGCCATCGCCTCCCCGGGCGAGGCGACTGGAGACCTTGGTTTGCTGGAGGTACTCGACCTGAAGAACATCGACACGGCCAGTTGTCCACCAGGCGTCCTTTCCCCTCAGTGCGGGCGGGCCGCGGTCGAGTACCTCTATAAGGCGATCGACCTCGCGATGACGCGGGAACTGGACGGGGTCGTCACGGCCCCCATCAACAAGGAGGCCATGGTCCAGTCTGGGTTCAAGTACGAGGGGCACACCGAGCTATTCGCCCAGCGGACCGGTACCAAGGACTACGCGATGATGCTTGTGGTCGGTCGAATGCGGGTCATCCATGTCTCGGCCCATACGTCGCTTCGCAGCGCCTGCGAGAAAGTGAAAAGGGGGCGGATCCTGACGACCATCCGACTGGCGCATCAGGCGCTGCGCGATCTGGGATCGCGGAAAAAGCGGATCGCTGTCGCCGGGTTGAACCCCCATGCCGGAGAGGGCGGCCTGTTCGGCCGCGAAGAGATCGATGAAATCGCGCCGGCAATTGAGGCCGCGAAGGCCGAGGGGCTCGAGGCAAGCGGCCCCTACTCGCCCGATACGCTCTTCTACCGCCTCAAGGGCGGCGAATTCGATGCTGTGGTCGCCATGTACCACGATCAGGGACATATCCCGCTGAAGCTGATCGGCTTCGAACGGGGGGTCAACGTCACCGTCGGCCTCCCCATCATCCGCACCTCGGTCGATCACGGCACCGCCTTCGACATCGCGGGCACCGGCACCGCGAATCCACGCAGCATGGTGGAGGCGATCCTGCTGGCCGC
>CAZCMC010000116.1:3545-5787 GCA_964499665.1 uncultured bacterium
CCGCGCCTTGCTATGCTCGCTCCTTGGCCCGGCACGGTGTGCCCATCAACTTAGGACAAAATGGTTGGAGAAGCACTAGCCAACGCGTCAGTGGACCGGAGGCATCATGCGCATGCCGGGCCCCATCATCCCCTTTCCTGGTTCACCCATCCTTGCATCGTGGCCCAGCCGCTCAAGTTTCCGCTGCTGTTCCGGGGTGAGCAAGGCTTTACCGGACTCGATGGTTTTGATTCGGGCCAGGCGCAAATCGGCGCGCAGGAGAGCGACCTTCTTCGTCCAGGCCTCGACCTTTGCCAGATCGACTTTTTCCTGCTCGAGCAGCTCTCTTAACTCCAGCTCAGCCACATCGATCTCCGAAGTGCGCCTGATCGCCTCTTTCCCGAAGGTGGCCCGCAGCTCCCTGAGCGAACGTTCCTGTTCAGCGGTCAGTGCGAGCTGGTCCTTCCAGTGGAGCATCATGCTGATCAGCGGCCCCTCGTGACCACCGCGCCCATGACCCCAAGGGCCAGACATTCCCATGCCCCGCATCATCTCAGGGAGCATTCGTTCCCACCTCATCCTCCCCGGACCGCCCCACCCTTCGTCAGCCGACGCGATCTGATTCAACGCAGGCGGAACGGCCGATCCCAGAACACCGGCCATGACCAGCACGGCTGTCACAATCTGTCGCATGGTTGTCACCCCCGTAGTCACTGGCCCTCGATCCCTGGGGGCCCCATGCCCCCTGCGGATGCCGACGACCCAATTGATCGCCTTCCTACGATCTGACACACTGCACCCTGGGAACGTTTAGCGAGAGATGCGCAGTTCCCTCTGCGACCGGCCTCCGTTACGGCCCTCTCTCGAACAGGCCCTTCAACCCCTTGCCAAGCTGCTGCGCTGTATCGCCCAGCGCCCCTGCACCTTTCTGTCCGAGCCCAACGATGCCGCCACCGATCCCCTTTACGCTGACGCCGAGCTGCTCGGCCAGTCCCGTCGCCATGGCGGTAGCGAAGGACTGCTGGAGCTGAAAGCGGGGGTCGTTCAGATCGCCCTCGACGCGGAACGTCAGCTCGATCTTTCCCTCGCGGCTCTTCAGCAGGTTCACGACGCCCTGTCGCGGCACGCCCATAAACGTGCTCCCGACTCCGGGACCGGCGCGAAGCTGGAGGTCTGAAATAATGGCTTTCCCAGGCGCACGGACCTTTCGCTGGCGCACCTGGAAGTCAAGATCCATATCGAGTCGTCCACGATCCACCTCGGCTTCCTGCACCCGCAGCAGATAGGGAGTGAAAAGAGTCAGATCAATCGATCGGAGCGTGGTCTTCACGGAGGCGTCTTGGGTGAGGGGCTCGACCCAGCCCGATAGCTTGACCCGCCCGTCTGCCTGTCTCCCACGGAGCACGCCCTCAAACTCCAAAGGGCTCTTTCCTGCTGCCAGCGGAACCGCGAGTTCCGCGACACTCGCCCCGACCTTTTCCAGGCGAAGGCGAACGCGACGGCCGGGGACTGTGAGGTCGGTCAGGTCGATCACGCCGTCATGGACGCGAACCTGCGATATCGCCACCTGAGGTCCCTGGCTTCCACCCGACTCCCCAGGCCCCGGGGCCGGCAACGGCAGGGGAAGATCCATCCTTCCACCGGGTTGGAGTGTGATCGTCACCGTCGGCCGCTCAAGCTCGACGGTTGAAAGTCGGATCTGGCCGGTGGGCAGGCTGCGCAGACTCGGGGTGATGACGATCCGCTCGACGGTCAAGAGATCTTGGCCACCTTTCCCCTTCCCCTTGATCCTGAGGTTCTTAATCGTAACGGTCCTGGGGCCGACCTCGACCCCGTCCAAAACGGCCTCTGGTCCAAGGGCTGCCAGGAGGCGCGTCTGGATCGTCCTGGTCAGGAACCTGTAGCCGACGATCGCGGCGACGGAGAACAGGACGAGGCAGGCGGCGAACGAGATCAGAACCTTCGTCATGCGACTCATGGTCATGGCCACCCCTCCTTGCTACACCTTATTGAGGGCTATTGTGGTGAACTTCTAGGCTACTCCATGAAGAGGATAACCTTCCCATAGTTCTCGCGACTCGAGACGAACCCGTCGGCAGCGGCCACCCTCATCTATATCTATATATCCCTGGGTTGCTTGTCTGTGTGATACAGCACGGCATTGCGATACTAATCCAATTTGGCGTCGAAGCGAACACGCCGGCCTGTTTTTCGAACAACTTCTAAGAGTTCCGCTCGTGACTCGCGCAGCGAGAATCTACCG
>CAZCMC010000117.1:0-5696 GCA_964499665.1 uncultured bacterium
TCGGTCCTGCCGACCGACGACGGAACGAGGTCAAGCTCCACTTCGGAGCTCTCTTCCTCCTGGGGCTCTGACGCTCCCACAGCCTTGGGCCGCTCGGCCTCATCCGCCACCTCGATCTCCATCTCGTCAAAAAGATTCAAGATGTTATCGATCTGGTCAGCCGGCGCAACCTCTTCCGGCAGCAGGCTGTTCATCTCCCGGTAGGTGAGGAAGCCCTTCTTCCGCCCGGGGGAAACCACGCCTCTGGCCCCCCGGCCCTGAATGGCTTGTCTCTTTGCGATCAGCATCTTCCCGCGTTCAGAGCCTTTGCCCGTCCGTAGGGCTCTCGGGGGGGTCCGGAGTCCTTCCGGACCGTGCTCTTTCGCAGTCGCCTTACCGGGTCGGCTAGGCTCTCGGGGGGGTCCGGAGTCCTTCCGGACCGTGCTCTTTCGGGGCGGCGCGGGAGGGGCGGCCTTGGCCTTCTTCTCGCGGAGGGCAACCCGTTTGCCAACCACGAGAGGATGCCGCCTGGCCGTTTTACGGGTCGTCCATCGAACTGTCTTCTTGAGTCCTCGCGGCACCTTGCGAGCCTTCGTCATCCGTCTCTCCTCTCTACACCGAGCCTCGACCTTCGCGCCCCGACTGGACGGCACGATGCGCTTGATCCTTCTTGAGCGAAAGCAACCGCGCCTGAAGGCGCTCGATCGTTGTGTAATCCCCGGCGCGCTCGGCCTCTTTCATTTGTTGCTGGAGCTCCTCGCCGGCGCGGCGCTCGCCCCTGGCCTTCACCCACCCCAGACAATCGGACAGGGTGCGCTCGATCGCATCCTCTCCATCGTACTCTCCGAGATCCGTCGCCAGCAGCTCGCTGAGAACTCGCTGTACCTCCGGCTCCTCCATCGCAAGCGACACGGGGCCACCGGCCGTTCGGGACCCCATCACCGCAGACTCACAAATCCTCCGGAGGGTCTGGTCCTCCATCTCGTCCGGCCGGATGGCCTCGCGCACCCGATGGGCAGCGCCGGGATGATGAAGCGCCAGGTGAATCAGCCTCCATTCCGTGGACGGCAACGATTTGGGTCGCAGCGTCGGCGGCATCAGGTCCTGCCGACGTCCTTTCATCTGGAGATTAAGCTCCCGGACGATGGCATCATTAGAGAGCGCTACTCGCCGCGCGAGCTTCTCCGCATAACGCTGTCGCGTGATCTCATTCTCGACCACAGCGAGGAGCGGAAGGACTGCGTTCACTGCAGCCACCTGACCGTCTGGGCTTATGAGATCGAACCCCGAGACCCTCCGATCCAGCAGGAACTCCATCAGATCCTTCGATCCCTCCACCGCGTCGGAGAACCCCGAGGCGCCCCGCTCCTGGAGGAATCGATCGGGGTCCTTGCCCTCCGGCAGCAGGATCACCCGCCAATCGAGACCGCTGTTGAGCAGGCTCTCAACGCTTCGACGCGCGGCAGCGATCCCCGCCGCGTCCGGATCGAAGACCAAGAGCGCCCGGGTGGTGTAGCGGCGGAGCAGGGCGATCTGCTCGGCGGTCAGCGCCGTGCCCAGGACCGCCACGCTATGTTGAAAACCATGAATGTGCAGGGCGATCAGGTCGAAGTATCCCTCCACCACGATGACCAACCCCCGGTCGCGGATCGACGAGGCCGCCAGGTGGAGGCCAAACAGATGCGCCCCCTTCTTGTAAATGGACGTCTCGGGGGAGTTCAGGTACTTTGGGTCGGAGCCGTCGAGCGTGCGACCACCGAAGGCGATCACCTTGCCTGACGAATCGCAAATCGGGATCATCAGTCGGTTCCTGAAGCGGTCGTACGCCCCACCCCCCTCCTTGCGGGCGAGGGCCAATCCCGCCCGCTCCACCTGCTCCTTCGAGAAGTCTCTGCGCAGCAGGTGCCGAAGCAGCCCCTCCCAGGAGGCCGGTGCGCAGCCAAGCCCGAACTGTTCCAACACCGATTCAGGGATGCCGCGCCCCCGCAGATAGGCACGCCCGGCCGCCCCGTCCGTCTGATGCGCGAGCTGCTGGCGAAAGAAGCCCGCCGCCGCATTGTGGATCTCCAGCAGTTGGAGTCGTCCTTCCTCATCCCGCCCAGGGCCGCTCGCTCCGCTGAAACGCGCCGGAAGGTTGATCCCGGCTCGGTCAGCCAGGAAACGGACAGCCTCTGGGAAGCTGAGGCGCTGTTGTCTCATCAGGAACCCGATCGAATCCCCGCCCTCCCCGCAGCCGAAGCAGTGAAAGATCTGGCGTTCAGGGTTCACAATGAAGGACGGCGTCTTCTCGGTGTGGAAGGGACACAGGGCCTTGTGGTAGCGGCCGGCAGGCCTCAGTGGAAGGTAGCTGCCGATGAGCTGAACGATGTCAGTGCTCGCCAGCACCCGGGAGACCGCCTCTTCTGGGATCATCGCCGGCCGGTCCTCCTCATGCCGCACCGCCCAGAGAGACGGTATGGGAGTGAAGCTCAACGATGGTGATACCGATCCCACCCTCCCGATAGTCGCCTAGCCTGAAGCTCACGACCAGGGAGTGGCCCTGGAGAAGTTCCGCAACGGTTCTCCTGAGGACGCCGGCGCCCTTCCCGTGGATGATCCGGACGGTGGGGAGCCCGGTCAAGAATGCATCTCCCAGATACTGATCCAGGCGCCGGGCCGCCTCGCTCGCATCGCACCCGATCAGGTTCAGCTCTGCGGGCGTTTCCTTGCTCGCCCTGGAGACCTGAACAGAGATGAAGGCCTCGTTCTGGCCCACCCCCCCCTCCGGAACCACCGCCTCCAGGGGAAGTCTGATCTTTCCCAGGGGAAGCTGTATCTCGACCATTCCAGCGGGGGTCGGCTCACCGCTCACGGTGCCCCGCTGATCGAATCCCTTGATCCGAACCTGCTGCCCGTGGCGAATGCGTTCGGCGCGTGACGCATCTGGCTCTCCTCGACTCGGACCCGCCGCCTCGGCGAGCGCAGCCTCAGTCTGACGCTCCAGCTCGGTGAGCCGCTCGCGAACCTCCCGCGCTGCCCTCCCACGGGACTCCGTTGACCTGAATTCACGGAGGAGCCGGTCGATCTCGGACCGGGCCTCGACGACCGCCTGATCGACCTCCCGCCGAGCCTGCCGGCGGCGCTCCACCGCTTCCGCCCACGCAGCGTCCCGTTCCGCCTCGGCCTCACCGCGTGCCCTGGCCGCCTCTTCCAGCTCCCGGGCTAAAACGGCGCGCTCTTCGGCCAGGCGGCGCTGCTCTCCCTCCAGGCGCTCCACCAACAGGCGCAGCGGATCACCCCCTTCACCCAACAACGTCTTGGCTCGCTGAATCACCTCCGAGGGAAGACCGATCCGGGATGCGATTGCAAGGGCGTGGCTTCGACCGGAAGGCCCAATAGATAATCTATACAGAGGTCTCAGGGTGTCAAGGTCGAACTCGACGCAACCATTTTCGATTCGGGGGTGCGAATAGGCGTAGGCTTTAATCGCATCCAGATGCGAGGTCGCAATCAACAGCGCGCCCCGCTCCAGGAGCGCTTCAAGGATCGCGATCCCCAGACACGCCCCCTCCACCGGGTCGGTGCCTGCGCCCAGCTCATCCAGCAGGACCAAGGTCCCCCGCCCCGTCGCTCCCAGGATTCGGCGGATCTGACCGATGTGGGAGGAAAATGTGCTCAGGCTCTGCTCGATGCTCTGCTCATCTCCGATGTCCGCCATCACTCCGTTGAAGAACGGGACCTCGGAGTCCCCGGAAGCGGGGAGATGTAAGCCGGCGACCGCCATAAGCGACAGCAAGCCTGCGGTCTTCAGGGCAACGGTTTTGCCCCCGGTATTGGGCCCGGTGACAAGCAGCGCGTCGAAATCCCCGCCGACGCGCAGGTCGATAGGGATAACCTCCCGCCCTCCTGCCGCCGAGGTCTGTCTCAGCAGAAGCGGGTGCCTCGCCTGGAGCAGGACCAGCGGCCCCGATTCCTTGAGGGATGGGGGGGCGCAGCCAAGCCGGTCGGCCAATCTCGCCGCCGCGTATCGGAGCTCCAGCTCGGCCGCTAACAGCATCGTCCGCAGAATCGAATCGGCCTTAGGTCGGAGCGCGGCGGTGAGGAGCGCGAGCACCCTCCTGACCTCCTCCTCTTCGGACCGCTGCAGCAATCGTCCCTGGTTATTGAGCTCGACAACCTCTTGTGGCTCCAGGAAGACGGTGACGCCGCTGGCTGACCGATCCTGCACGACACCCTTGAGGGCAGTTCGGTAGTTGGCCTTTACGGGGATCACGTACCGGTCGTTCCTGAGGGTAATGATCGGCTCGGCGATGAAGGGTTGTAGGGTTGAATCCGTCAGCAGGGACTGCAACCGGCTTTGTATCAGGTTGCGAAGGTCGTGGAGTCGCCGCCGTACATGGGCCAGTTCCCGGCTCGCTGTATCTTTGACCTCCCCGGTCTCTTCGATGGCCCCGCGGATCTCTGCTACCAAGTCAGGCTGCCCATCGAGCTGAGAGGCGATCGCGTGAAGTCGCGGGCACAGGCCCCTGGACCGGCCGAGCACAAGGCGGATCGCTTCACTCGCCTCCAATGAGACGGCGACCCTGAGCAGATCCATTGCAGGTAAGACCGCGCCTTCCGGCCGGGCGAGCCGAATCGACTCCCTGACGTCAAAGAGTCTGTCAAAGGGAAGCGCCGTGTCTTTGGACAGCAGGACTCGAAACTCCCCGATCTCTTCCTGGACCCTTCGCGCCTCTACCAGTGTGTGAAGCGGGCGCACACCTCGCGCCAGCTCGCTTCCCACGGGCGATGCGGCCTCCGCCGCCAACATCTCCCGGATTGCGGGCCACTCTAGGAGTGCGAGCGTACGTTCGTCCAACGTATCCATTCTGTGCAGGGCTTCTCCAGACGGTGTCGGTGATAGGGACAAGGGATGTCAAGGAATCGTAGGGACCGACGCATGGGCGGCATTCCCCTCAATGTGACAGTGAGAGGGGAGCGAGACACAACACGAAGCCGTAACGGCTGGAAAGAATACGGGACCCTCTATCGAGTCCCTTGAACCGCGGGCCATGACCCGGGAAGCGACACCGTTGCGGAGAGGAAAGCGCCCACGCTTACCGCCGCGACAACGCGTCTCTCACCATTTGGCTGGCCACCTTCCCATCGGCCCGACCGGAGATCTCGGGCATCAACAAGGCCATGACCCTCCCCATATCTTTGAGGGAAGCCGCGCTCGCGGCCAGGACAGCTTCATCTACCTTCTGCCGTAACTCATCCGCGGAGAGGGGCGGCGGCAGATACGCCTCGAGGAGCCTAAGCTCGGCCTCCTCCTTCGCAGCCAGATCAGGTCGCCCCCCTTTTTCGTACTGCTCGATCGCCTCGTTCCGGAGCTTGCAAGAGGCGACGACCGCTTGAATGATCTCCTGATCGTCAAGCGCTCCCCGCTTTTCGACTTCCCTGTTCTTGATCAGCGCGCTCAACAGGCGGAGCACCGAGGTCTTCAGCCGATCCCTGCTCTTGAGCGCCTCCTTCAGGTCGCCGGCCAATCGCTCCTTCGAGAGCCCCACCGCCTACTCCGGGGTGAAGCTCAGGCGCTTCAAGCCCTTTTTTCTGGCGGCCATGGACTTTTTCTTGCGGCGGACGCTCGGCTTCTCGTAATGCTCCCGCTTCCGGAGCTCCGTCAACACCCCGGCCTTTTCGCACTGCTTCTTGAAACGGCGGAGGGCGCTTTCAAACGACTCGTCCCCCTTGACCGT
>CAZCMC010000118.1:0-5686 GCA_964499665.1 uncultured bacterium
GGCGGGTACTCACATCGACGTCTCGCGGCTGCACTTCAGACTTTGCGGGAACGAGAAGGACGTCATCAAACGTCAATCCCTCTGGGATCATGCGATCAATCACTCACGCACCTCATTCTGGGTTCCAGGTTCCGAGTTCCGGGTTCCAGGTTACTCACGGACTTGGCATCTCATTAACGTGGAACTTGGCACCTGGAACTTGGAACTTTCTTTATTAAGCGACGCTAACACAAACACCCCGAGCGGGTCAAAGAGAAAAAGGTCAGATCTGCATCGCCTCCTTGACCTCCGCCAGGGTTTCACCGGCGACCTTCTTGGCCCTGAAATACCCGTCCTCCAACTCCTCCTGAACGAGGCCAGGTCGAGTCGCGAGATCCCGGCGCCGCTCGGAAATGGGCCGGAGGGCGGGAAGCATATGATTCAAGAGAACGCCCTTGCAGTCCAGGCACCCGATCCCCGCCGTCCTGCAACCCGGATCGATGACGGCATCCCGCTCCTCTTTGGGCGTAAAGATCTTGTGCAGGTCAAAGACCGGGCAGATGTCGGGGTTGCCGGGGTCGCTTCGGCGGACCCGCGCGGGATCTGTCACCATCGGCTTGACCTTCGCGGTCACCTGCTCGGGCGAGTCGGCCAGGTAGATAGCGTTCCCGTAACTCTTGCTCATCTTGCGGCCGTCGGTGCCCGGGACCTTGGCGAAGTCTGTCAACAGCGCCTTGGGCTCGACGAACACCTCGCCGTAGAGGTGATTGAATCGCCTGGCGATCTCTCGGGCCAGCTCCAGGTGGGGCACCTGATCGATGCCGACCGGGACATAATTGGCCTTGTAGATGAGAATGTCGGAGGCCATCAGCACCGGATAGCCAAGAAATCCGTAGGTGCTCAGGTCCTTGGTTGTGAGCTCCTGCTGCTGCTCCTTATAGGTTGGATTTCGCTCCAGCCACGGAAGCGGCGTGATCATCGACAGCAGCAGGTGAAGCTCTGCATGTTCGTGAAGCCGCGATTGGAGGAACAGGGTCGCCTTGGAGGTGTCGATCCCGGCGGCCAACATGTCCAGGACCATCTCACGAGTATTCTCTCGGATATTCCTCGTCTCAGCGTACTCGGTCGTGAGGGCATGCCAATCGGCCACGAAGAAATAGCACTCGTACTCCTCCTGTAATCGGATCCAGTTCTCGAGAGCCCCGAACAGGTGCCCGAGGTGAAGGCGACCAGTGGGTCTCATCCCGCTCAGGACACGGCCTTTCGACATGGACTGCCCAGTTCCTTTCACCGATTACGCTCCGAGCAACAGACCTGCGACGAGCGCGACTGGCGGCCAGATCAGCCGATCTACCACCCCGCTGAAGATCAAGACCAGCAGAATCACAAAGCCATATCGTTCCAGCCGGCCGTAAGTGGCAGCCTGGCGAGGCGGCAGGAGTCCAGAGACGATACGGCCCCCATCGAGGGGCGGCAACGGAAGCAGATTGAAGATGGCCAGTGCCACGTTGATCACCACGCTCCCTTGCAACATGAGGTAGAGCGGGGTCGCCAGTCCCGCCAGCCAGGAGGACTCGACGATCCCCCCACCCATGTCGAACAGACGGAGGGACCAGCCTGAAACGGCGGCGAGAATCAGGTTCGCGCCCGGCCCTGCCGCCGCCACCCAGATCATGTCTCGCCTCGGGTTTCGAAGGTTGGAGTAATTCACCGGAACCGGCTTGGCCCAGCCCACCGGGGAGAAGATCAGGGCCAGGGTCCCGATCGGATCGAGATGGGCCAGAGGATTGAACGTCAGACGGCCTGACAGTCGCGCGGTCGGATCGCCCAACTTGTTCGCCACCCAGCCATGAGCATACTCGTGAAACGTCAAGGCTGCCAGAATGGCGGGCAGCCGTACGCTGAGGTTCACGACAAAACGTGTCGGATCAAACATGTCATGTCTCTTCTGAGATCATCCGGACTCCCTCAATCTGAGTTACCGTACCAGAGGGACATATCCTTGTCAATGCTGAAGGGACGCGCCGGCGAACCGGCGTAGGACGAAGGACACCTCATCCCGCCGCGTGTGGAGCTGCCCATCTAACCTCGCCGACCGAAGGGCTGCGAAAATCTCCCGGTAGATGGGGCCAGGGCGGAACCCTAACCGCCGCAGGTCTTCTCCCCTCAACACCGGGACGATCCTCCAGGAGTTGGTGAGGTATTGGGAGACCGCCTTCCGCTTCGAACCTCTTACAAGTGCGGCCAAGATCAGGATCCTGGCCTCGGGTGACAGCGGATCGAGGAGCCGTGCGATCCGGCTCTGGCGAAGATCCACCGCCCGAGCCAATCTGCGCGCGGTCCTTCTACAAGCGACCAGGTCGGCGGCGAGTTTCGCGGTCATCTGCGACGGTGGATCGAGTCGCCGGATTACGGAGGCAACGCTCCTCGGATGGAGACCATAGAGCATCCCAAGGAGATAGGCCTCTCCCGGGGCGCGGGACTGTAGGAGAGGCAGCGAGCGACTCCGGTCGAGAACCAGGCGCACACGTTCGAGCAGGCCGAAGACCGCGGGGAGCCAGGCGAGCTTCGCGTGGACACCCGCAAGAACGCCAAGATCGCCTAGCCGTCTGATGATGCGAGGGGCCGATGGCTCCTTCGTGATCAGGAGCAGCTCGGTAAAGATCCTGGACCCGGCGACATTCCTCATGACTCGCCCACCCACTGCTGCCTTGATCAGACGCCTCGTGCTCCGCGCGAAGGCAAACCGGTACCGTGCCTCAAACCGAGCCGCCCGGAAGATCCGGGTAGGATCGTCGACGAAGCTTCCGTCATGCAAGACTCGGATTCGCCCCCGCCGCAGGTCTTCCGCTCCGCCGAGGGGATCGATCAGGGGGCCGAATCGATTTCGACCAAGACGGGCTGCCATGGCATTGATGCTGAAGTCACGACGAGCGAGATCTTCACGGAGCGAGGCAGGGCAAACCTCGGGCAGGGCCCCAGACTGCGGGTAGCGTTCGGACCTGGCGGTGGCCAGATCGAGGGTGATCCCTTCGGCCAAGCGCAGGCGAGCGGTTCGGAACCGAGGATGGGGTGTCACCGCCGCATTGAGGTATGCGCCAATACGTCGCGCCACCGTAATGGCGTCCCCCTCGACTACGAGGTCGATATCGACGGTACGGAGGCCCAGGAGCAGGTCCCGAACGTACCCGCCGACGGCATAGATGGGGTGAGGTACGGCAGCCTTGTACGCCGCCTCAAGGACCCTTCTCGCCGATGGATGAAGGTCACGAAAGCGCGGGAGCTGCCTCAGATACTTTGAGATTGTCATTGCGAGCGACTGAAAGGAGCGAAGCAATCCCTCCTTTTCGAGATTGCTTCGGTCACTTCGTTCCCTCGCAATGACACACAATGTAACGCAACGGTACTACTGCTGCCCGGCGCCTTTAGGTCGGCTATGTGTCAAGCCATCGCTATGCCCGAGGATGATATCGATCGTAGACAGCTTTCAGGTGTGCCCGGGAGACATGGGTGTAGATCTGCGTGGTAGAGATATCGGCGTGCCCCAACATCATCTGGACGGCTCGCAGATCGGCGCCGCGCTCGAGGAGGTGGGTGGCAAATGAGTGGCGGAGCGTGTGAGGGCTTACAGGACGGTCGATCCCTGCCGCCCTCGCATAGGACCGGAAAATCTTCCACAGACCCTGGCGGGTCAAGGCCCGACCAAGGCGATTCAAGAAGAGCGCGGGGCTCAACCCGCCCTTGGACAGACGCGGCCTCGCCGAGGCAAGGTACCGACGGAGCCACGACTGGGCCTTGGCACCGAGGGGAACGACGCGCTCCTTGGAGCCTTTGCCATGGCACCGGACATAGCCCACCTCAAGGTCAACATCGGACAGGCGGAGGCTCACCAACTCCGACGCTCGAAGGCCGGCGGCATACAGCAACTCCAGCATCGCCTTGTCCCGGATACCTGCATGATCGCTTATCAGTGGAGCCCCGAGCAGCCGTTCCACCTCCTCCTCGCTCAGCGCCCCGGGTAAGCGGGTCCAGGGGCTTGGTGATTCGAGGTGGGCGGTGGGGTCGTCCTTCACATAGCCCTGGGTCAGCAGATACCGGAACAGGCCACGCAATGAGGCGACGTGCCGCGCGACAGTCCGGGGGGCCAGCCCCTCCGCTCGCAGCCAGAAAAGCAGACGCGCCACCAGCCCGCGACTTACCTCCGGGAAGGAGCTTGCGCCCGCGTGCGTGAGGTAGCCCACCGTCCGACGGAAGTCTCTGGCGTACGCGGCGACACTGTTCTCGGCCAGTCCACGCTCGACCGCCAGATATCCCAGGTATTCATCGATCAACCGCTGCATCGAGGCCATTCAGTGTGGAAAATGGTTTTGTAGGGGGCGACCCGCCGGGTCGCCCCTACATGGATGCGTTCTGTGCCGCCAGTCGCTCGTACGCTCGCAGCAGTCGCATCGTCGAGACCTCCGAAGTGATCTGCATCGCCCTGGCCTTGCCCTGCTCGGCGTAGCGAGACCGACTGGCCCCATCCCGAAGGAGTGCCAGCAAGCGCCGGATGAAATCGTCGTGAGGGTTCTCAGCCAATGCCCCGGTGATCCCATCCTCGATGAAGTCCGATGTGCCGATCGACCGGACGGCCAGGACGGGAAGCCCATGCGCCATCGCCTCTAGCACAACCAGGCCCTGGGTCTCGGACACAGACGGAAAGACGAACAGGTCCGCAGCCCGATACCAGCGGCCCACAGCCTGGTGCGGAACCGGGCCGACAAAGCGGACGCGCCCGGCGAGGTTCAGGCGGTCGGCCAGCCTCCGTAACGACCGCTCCTCATCCCCCTCGCCAACAAGCAGCAAGATGACCTCAGGAGCCACGTTGGCCGCCGCGTGTAGTGCCCGTAGAAGCATGTCGATATTCTTTTCCCTCGCCAGCCTCCCCACGTAGAGCAGGATCGGCGACTTCTCCGGCAGACCGAGGCGCCGGCGGACGATCGGCCTCGGTTCCTCATGGGAATCGGGCGGCTCGACCCCCGTCGGGATCACCTCCACCGGCGCGGTGACCCCGTTGGCCAGCAGTCGCGCCCGCACCCCGGAGGTGGGGGCGATGACGAGGTCGACCCTGTTGGCGAAGGCATAGCTCCTGGCCTCCACGATCTTTGCCGCCAACGGCGAGATGAACGGCAGATAATGCGCGTACTGCTCGTAGAGCGTATGGTAGGTAAACACCAAGGGGACCCGAAGTTGCCTGGCAAGGCGGCAGCAGTACGGCCCGACCAGAAAGGGGTGGTGGGTATGAATGATCTGAAGGCCAAGCCGGGGAATCGCACGACGAAGCGCAACTGCTGCTGCCGGGAACGGCAGAGCATAACGGTGGTGCGTGGGAACGCGTAGCGAAGGAAACCGATACACATCGACCTCAGGCTCCTCCGAAGGAGTCCGGAGTCCTGTGGACCGGTGCCCAGGATAACGCGGCGCGAAGATGAAGACCCGGTGCCCGAGGCGGCGCAGGTGATGGGTGAATTGTTGCAGGGAGACCGCGAGGCCATTGAGCAGCGGGAAGGCATTGCAGGTGAAAAAGCCAATAGTCAAAAGCGTTCCGAGTTCCGGGTTTCGGGTTTCGGGTGTGGCGTTTCAGGTGTAGGGGCGACCCGCCGGGTCGCCCCTACTCGGAACCCGAAACCATTCACTTGCGGGTGATCTCGGTGTGGGTGATTGAGAT
>CAZCMC010000119.1:0-3413 GCA_964499665.1 uncultured bacterium
TGGCTGATTCCAGTCATCCCGCTTGTGGGGAGCCTCGTCGTCGGCCTGATGGGCCGGTCGATGCGGAAAGGTTCCGTCGCCCGGATCGCCTGTGGGGCGGCGTCGCTGGCCCTGCTGGTCTCCCTGGCTTGTTTCTGGCGCCTCCTGTCGCTGCCGCCGGACGCCAGGGTCCTTCGTCACTCGCTCGGCTCCTGGATCGCTTCTGGAGATTTCTCGGTTGCCTTTGGGTTCCTGTTCGATCCGCTCTCGGCGACCATGGCGTTGGTGGTAACGGGCGTCGGTTTGCTGATCCATGTCTATTCGATCGGCTACATGGGTGAGGATCGCGACTACCACCGCTTCTTCTCGCTGCTCAATCTCTTCCTGGCCGAGATGCTGGTCTTGGTTTTGGCCGATAACTACCTCCTTCTCTTTCTAGGGTGGGAAGGGGTTGGGCTCTGTTCGTACCTCCTGATTGCCTTCTGGTTCGAGCGACCGGCGGCGGCCTCCGCCGGGACCAAGGCCTTTCTGGTGAACCGGATCGGCGACGCGGCCGTTGTGGTGGCGATGATCTGGATGATCCTGTTGTTCGGGACGCTGGACTTCCAGACGATCTTTACGGGAGCGCCGGCAACGCTTTCGCATGGTTCCCTGGCGGCTTCGGTCCTCTCATTGCTTCTCTTTGCCGGGGCGGCGGGGAAGTCGGCCCAGCTTCCCCTGTACGTGTGGCTGCCAGATGCGATGGAGGGTCCCACGCCGGTCTCGGCGCTCATCCACGCCGCCACCATGGTGACAGCCGGGGTCTATATGGTCGCCCGCTCCGCCCCCCTGTTCCAACTGGCGCCCGTGAGCCTGGAGATCGTCGCATGGGTCGGCGGCATAACCGCCCTCTATGCTGCCGGCATCGCCTTGGTTCAGACCGACATCAAGCGGATCATCGCCTATTCGACCATCTCTCAACTCGGCTATATGTTCTTGGGTTTGGGAGTTGGCGCGTACGCGGCGGGCATCTTCCATCTCATGACCCACGCCTTCTTCAAGGCGCTTCTCTTCCTGGCCGCCGGGTCGGTGATTCATGCGCTGGCAGGCGAACAAGACCTCAGAAGAATGGGCGGTCTGCGGCGGTCCCTCAGGGTGACTGCCGGGTGCTTTCTCGTCGGCGCGCTTGCGAACGCAGGGATTATCCCGTTCGCCGGCTTCTGGAGCAAGGACGAGATCCTTTTCGCCGCGTATGCCTCGGGCCATCGGCTGCTCTGGATCGTTGGAGCGCTGACCGCGGCGGGCACCGGCTTCTACATGTTCCGCCTTTACTTCCTCGCCTTTGAGGGAGAGTCCAGGCTCACGCCCGAAGCGGCCAGTCACCTGCACGAGTCTCCGTGGAGCATGCGTCTGCCGCTGGTACTGCTGGCCCTCGGATCGGCGACGGTCGGCTTCTTCGGGATCCCACCGGAGTCCGGGTTGTTTCATCGCTTTCTGGGGCCGTCCTTCCCGGTCTCGGGGCATGAAGCAGGCTCGGCCCCGTCCCCCTCCGGGATTGGCCTGGCGCTCGCAGCTCTCGTGATGGCGGGGGCGGGGATCCTCATGGCCTTCCGTTATTATCTTCGGGACCCCAAAAAACCCGAAGCGCTGGCCGAACGGTACCCGACCCTGTACCGAATCCTCGTCCACAAATACTGGGTTGACGAGCTCTATGACGATCTTGTCGTCCGCCCGACCATCGCTGGTGCCCGCTTCGTCTCCGCGTCGTTCGATGCGGGTCTGGTAGACGGGGCGGTCAATGGCATCGGTTCCCTCCTGGGCAGGGCCGGTGCCCTTCTGAGGCGGCTTCAGACCGGCCATGTTCCGGCCTATGTCCTGTCGATCCTGGTGGGGGTTGTGATGCTCTTGGGATATCTGGCGTTTCATGGTTGGAGGAGCACTGGATAAGACATGAGCCTGATGGCTGGGCCGATCCTGTCAACCCTCATTGCGCTTCCCCTGCTCGGGGCCATGCTGCTCGTCCTTGTAGATGGGGCGCGGGAGGGGCTCATCAAGCGGATCGCGCTGGCCGTCTCCTGCCTGGGTTTCCTCCTCTCCCTGATCGTGTACGCCCGCTTTGACCCCACCGTTGCCGGGATGCAGTTCGTCGAGCGCGTCCCCTGGATCAGCTCGATCGGGAGCAGCTATGTTCTCGGGGTGGACGGCATCAGTCTTCCGCTGCTGCTCCTCACCACGTTCTTATCGCCGGTCGCCATTCTCGCGTCCTTCTCCGGCATCCCGCGCAGGCTGAAGGCGTTCATGATTTGCATGCTCCTGTTGGAGGGGGGAATGATCGGTGTTTTTCTGGCCCTGGATCTTCTTCTGTTCTACGTCTTCTGGGAGGGGACGTTGATCCCGATGTATTTTCTGATCGGGATATGGGGCGGACCTCGGCGCATCTACGCCACCCTGAAGTTCGTGCTGTTCACGATGGCCGGGAGCGTCCTGATGTTGCTGGCGATGATCGCCCTGGCGTTCTTGCATCGAAGTACCACGGGTCGGCTGAGCTTTGACCTCCTGGAATTGATCGGCGGCGCGATCCCGTTCGGGCTTCAAGTATGGCTATTTGCCGCCTTCGCCCTCGCCTTTGCCATTAAGGTGCCGATGTTCCCGTTTCATACCTGGCTTCCCGACGCCCATGTAGAGGCTCCCACCGCGGGAAGCGTGCTGTTGGCGGGGGTCCTTCTAAAGATGGGGACCTATGGCTTCCTCCGGTTCGCGCTCCCGCTCTTCCCGGCAGCGGCCGCCGCCTTCTCCCCACTGATCTCAGTGCTCGCCGTGATCGGCATCCTGTACGGCGCACTGGTCTCGCTGGCGCAGGACGACCTCAAGCGGCTGGTAGCCTATAGTTCGGTGAGCCACCTGGGGTTCGTGATGCTGGGGATCTTTGCCATGAATCTGCAGGCGGTGGAGGGCTCGATCCTTCAAATGGTGAATCATGGTCTTTCCACCGGCGCCCTCTTTCTGTTGGTTGGAATGATCTATGAGCGGCGTCACACCCGGATCATAGGGGAGTTCGGTGGGCTCAGCCGGGTCATGCCCAGGTTTGCTCTCTGCTTCCTGGTCGTGGCGATGTCCTCTATCGGGCTTCCGGGGCTGAACGGGTTTGTGGGGGAGTTCCTGATCCTGGCGGGCACCTTCCGCGTCCACAGAGGGTTCGCGATCCTCGCCACCATCGGGATCGTCTTGGCGGCGGTCTATATGCTGTGGATGTGGCAGCGCGTGATGTGGGGGGAGAGTCGGCGTTCGCAGAATCTCGATCTTCACGATCTTCGCCCCCGTGAGATGGCGATGTTGGTTCCGATGATCCTGCTCATTCTCTGGATCGGCCTTTTCCCGAATCACCTCCTCAGAAAGATGGATGCCTCAGTGACTCATCTCCTTGGACAGATAGCGGGTGGGTCACAGGCTGAGCT
>CAZCMC010000119.1:3513-5609 GCA_964499665.1 uncultured bacterium
ATGGAGATTGCGTTGCCTCGGATCGACTGGGCCCCCCTGGCCGCGATGTTGCCGGTTGCCTTCGGCGGCCTGGCGGCATTGGTGGGAGATCTCTTTCTGCCCGCAGGACGGAAGCGCCTTATTCCTGCGCTGGGTCTGGCCTCCTTGGCGCTCTCGATCCTTGTCTCCATCGGGCTATGGGGAACGGTTCGCTTCTCAGTGAACGACGCCGTGGTCCTGGATCGGTTTGCGCTCTTCTCTTACCTCGTGTTCGCGCTGGTCTCCATCCTGAGCATCCTGCTCTCGATGGACTACCTCGACGCGAGCGCGCCTGACCAGGGTGAGTATTACAGCCTGGTGCTCTTCTCCACATTGGGGATGATGCTGATGGCCGCAGGTGGCGATCTGATCGTGATCTTCCTGGGGCTGGAAATGCTCTCGTTGGCTCTCTATACGCTGTGCGGCTTCCGAAAGGCCGAGCTTCGCTCGAACGAGGCGGCCTTGAAATATCTGCTCCTGGGAGCCTTCGCCAGCAGCTTTTTCCTCTATGGGATTGCCTTGATCTACGGGGCAACCGGCACGACGGTGCTCCGGAGGATCGTGGCCTTCCTGGCCGACGGGAGGCCTCCGAGCGCACTACTGCTGGTCGGAGCAGGATTGCTTCTCGTCGGATTCGGCTTCAAGGTGGCCTCCGTCCCCTTCCACATGTGGACGCCTGACGTCTACGAGGGCGCCCCGACATCGGTGACCGCGTTCATGATCGCCGGCACCAAGGCCGCAGCCTTTGCCGCTTTGGTGCGCGTTTTCTTGATGGCATTGCCAACCCTTCAGGTGCAGTGGTCAGCGCCCATCTGGGTTCTGGCGGTGCTCACGATGACCTTGGGGAATCTGGTCGCACTGGTCCAGAACAACATCAAGCGGATGCTGGCCTACAGCTCGATCGCCCACGCCGGCTATCTATTGGTCGCCCTCGTCGCCGGGGGGTCGCCCGGTGCCACCAGCATCCTCTTCTATCTCGTCGCCTATGCCTTGATGAACCTCGGGGCCTTTGCGGTGATCATCGCGTTGCAGGCGCGTGGGCAGGAGTTGCTCTCGTTGGCCGACTACGCCGGACTTGGGTTCCGGAGGCCGGTCCTCTCCGCCTGCATGGCCCTCTTCATGTTCTCGCTGGCCGGGCTTCCCCCCACCGCCGGCTTCATGGGGAAGTTCTTTATCTTCAGTGCCGCGGTCGAGGGACATTACCCCGGGCTGGCGGTGATCGGTGTCCTCAACAGCGTGATCTCTGTCTACTTCTATCTGTGGCCGGTGGTCATCATGTACATGAGCGAGCCGGCGATCGAGCGGCCGCTGGTCCCGTCGTCGGCCGCAGCGATCTGGGCCGTGGCGTTGTCTGCTCTGGGAACCCTTCAGTTCGGCCTGTTTCCGGGGAGGTTGCTTGATCTCGCCCGCCAGTCGGTTGCCGCCCTTGGCGGATAGAGGAGGTCTCCAGATCCTATGAAAGCGATCAAGATTCCCGAAAAGACAGTGACCCGCCTTTCAATCTATCTGAGATGTCTGGAGGAGTTGGAGAACGACGGGGTGGTCAGCATGTCGTCCAAAGAGTTGGCGGAACGGTTCGGCTTGAATTCCGCGCAGGTCCGAAAGGACCTCGCTTACTTTGGCCAGTTCGGCGTTCGCGGTCTGGGCTACTACATCAGCGCACTCCGGAACAACCTGGAGCGGATTCTTGGCCTCAAGCAAGGCTGGGAGGTGGCGCTGGTTGGATTGGGAAACCTCGGCTCCGCACTGATCGCCTACAAAGGGTTTCAGGAGAAGGGGTTCAAAATCTCCGCTGTGTTCGATCAGGATCCGGCCAAGATCGGTCGACGGGTGGAGGGGATTCAGGTGATGGGCACCTCAAGGATCGTTCCGGTCATCCGAAAACGAAGGATCAGGATCGGGATATTGGCCGTTCCTGCTGCCAGCGCCCAGGCTGTCCTCGGCCTTCTCGTGGAGGCGGGGGTTGCCGCGGTCCTGAATTTCGTCCCGGCCCAATTGACGGTCCCTGATTCGGTCAAGCTCCAGAACGTCGATCTGTCTGTCCTGCTGAAGACCCTGAGCTACCACATCACCCGAAC
>CAZCMC010000120.1:0-1628 GCA_964499665.1 uncultured bacterium
CGATGGTCCCGATGTTCATGTGCTCTTTGGTCCGCTCGAACTTGGCCTTGGCCATAGCGCCTCTCCCAAGCCGGGGGTGCATTCATCACCCTGCCGGCGCTCATCCACCTATGGTGGGATTCCCCTCCCCATGAGTTGGATGAGAAGAACAACACGAAGTGGAGCCCACGACCAGGATTGAACTGGTGACCTCATCCTTACCAAGGATGCGCTCTGCCGACTGAGCTACGTGGGCAGTCCTACGGATGTCTCGATCCACAGCCCGAGTGCCTCACTCACACTCATGCTGATCGGTCATTGCTCAATATTGCGAACCAGAACGACTGTTCAATTCGGCCCGGCTGCGGCCGGTTGCCTAATTCACCTAAAGAGTACGACTGAGCTACACGTTGATCAAGCGGAACGGGCGCAGGTGAAAACGATGTGACCTGTGGAGCGGGAAACGGGATTCGAACCCGCGACCCTCAGCTTGGAAGGCTGACGCTCTAGCCAACTGAGCTATTCCCGCTTAGGCCTGAAGACGTCGTTGCCAATTGTGAAGGACCCTGCGTCACTGGGGGCTCACCCACCACGGCTGCGATTGCCGCCTTATGAGAGCCGGCGCCGATGGTGGGGAGAGGAGGATTCGAACCTCCGAAGGCAAACGCCAGCAGATTTACAGTCTGCCCCCTTTGGCCACTTGGGTATCTCCCCTCAAAGGTCAGGAAGGATTCACGAAAGAGCCGCCGACGCCATGGAGCTGGCGAAGGGATTTGAACCCCTGACCCGCTGATTACAAATCAGCTGCTCTGCCACCTGAGCTACGCCAGCAGACAAACCGTTAATATATCCTTTCCCCGAGAAGTCAGCAACACAAATATACCGTTGAATCCTGGAGGAAACAAGAGAAAACTTGGTTGACCTTCCATTTTCCTCCCTATTCTCAGTTTTTTATCGATTCCCTTAGCGAGGGTTGCTGTCGTCCCGCTGACGCCGAATCTCGAACAGGAACACAGCAGCCGAGGCCGCTGCGTTCAGGGAGGCCACCCGGCCACGCATTGGGATCGACGCCAGCAGATCGCACCGCTGCCTGACCAACGGCCTCAGCCCCCGATGCTCGCCACCGATAACCAGGGCCAGCGAAACACGGAGATCGACATCGTAGAGTGACCGCGAGGCTGTGGGATCTGCCCCCAAGATCCAAATCCCCTTTTGCTTCAGCCACTCCAGGAAAGCCGCCAGGCCGGGGACCTGACCCACCGGGAGGTATTCCACGGCCCCGGCCGAGGCCCTCGCCACCGCCGGCGTTATCCCAACAGCCCGATGTTTCGAGATGAAGAGGCCGTCCGCCCCGGCCGCCTCCCCGGCGCGAAGGATCGCCCCCAGGTTCTGTGGATCCTGAATACCATCCAGGAGCACAAGCAGCGGGAGCGGGGTTGTTGCCTTGATTCGAGCCGCTAACTCGAAAGGATCGTTATAGCCTGCCTCGCCCACCTCGGCCAGGACCCCCTGGTGCGCGAACGGTTTGGCCAGCACGTCCAGCCGCCCGCGCCCCTCGTGCTTCACAGGCACTCCCTTGAGCTTGGCGAGCCTGATGATCTCCGCGATCCGACTATCGTTCTCTTCTCGAGCCAGAAAGATCCGCTCGA
>CAZCMC010000120.1:1728-3962 GCA_964499665.1 uncultured bacterium
ATCATCATCCATGGCATCCGTGAATTCTCTCTCGGCTTGGCGAATCCGGCGCAAGAGAGGGCGGTCGCGCTGCGAAGCGTTCGCTGTGGCAGGCTCCACTTCCTGGAGCTGCCGGATCTCGGACAAGGCGTTCAGTAGCCGCTCCTCCGCACGGCCGGCGCTGCCAATCGCCTCCTCCGAAAAATCCAGGGGCGCTCGGTAATGGGTCCCCAGCAGAAAGATCTTGAGGGCCCCAGGCGTGACATGCTCCAGAAGATCTCGGACTGCCAGCACGTTTCCTAACGACTTCGACATCTTCTCGGCGTGAATGTTTACGAACCCGTTGTGGACCCAGTACCGACCAAAGGGCTTGCCGGTCGCGCATTCCGATTGAGCGATCTCGTTCTCATGGTGGGGGAAGATCAGGTCGGCGCCACCGCCGTGAATATCGAAGGTCTCGCCAAGGTACTTCATCGACATCGCCGAGCATTCGATGTGCCAGCCCGGCCTCCCGGGCCCCCACGGACTGTCCCAGGAGGGTTCCCCAGGCTTCGACGCCTTCCACAAGGCGAAGTCGAGCGGATCTCGCTTCCGATGGTCCACCTCGACCCGCGCCCCGGCCCGCAACTCTTCGAGGCTTCGATGCGAAAGCTTCCCATAGTCAGGGCATCGCCTGACCTCGAAATAGACGTCGCCATCGACGCAATAGGCTACTCCCCTTCCGATCAAGACTTGAATGATGGTGATCATCTCTTGGATGTGCTGAGTGGCTCTGGGCTCGTGGGTCGGTGTTCGAAGTCCGAGCGCCCCCATATCTTGGCGGTACACCTCAATCTGCTCTTCGGCCAGGGAATCCCACCCCCGCCCCAACTCCTGGGCCCTGTTGATGATCTTGTCGTCCACGTCGGTATAATTCCGGACGTAGATCACCTTGTAACCCCGATACTCGAGGTAGCGCCACATCACGTCAAAGGTGAGGGCGGCACGCGCGTGGCCGATGTGGGCACGGTCATAGACGGTCGGCCCGCACGCGTACATCCGGACCTCGCCGGGCACGAGTGGATCGAAGGGCTCTTTCCGCCGGCCCATCGTGTTGTAGATCTTCAGCGGCATCGGCGAGCCCTGCAATGTCACCCCGCCGCCACGCGGCGCCTGAGGAGGGCGATCGCGAGACAGGCGATGCCGCCGCCCGCCCCCAAGACGCCCACCCCATTGGCTGTCGTCGCCTTGACGCTCACTTCCTCGACCGCGCCTCCAACGATCTCCGCAAGGTTGATCCGCATCTGCGTGATATACGGGCCAAGCCGCGGTGCCTCCGCGATGATGGTGGCGTCGATATGGCCCACCGAGTAGCCGAGGGCGTTCACCCGCTGAAACGCCTGCTTCAGCAGGAGAAGGCTCGATACATCTCTATGCTCCGGATTCTCCGTCCCGAAGCAAGAGCCGATATCCCCGGCAGATGCGGCGCCCAGCAAGGCATCGATCACCGCATGGGCCAGGACATCCGCATCGGAGTGTCCCTCGAGGCCCTTCTCGAATGGGATCTCAACCCCGCCAAGGACGAGACGTCGCCCCGGCACCAATGGATGGGTGTCGAACCCGATGCCCACCGTCATCGGGCCCTCTGTCGCCGCAAAATCAGGCCGGCCAACGGCAGATCGTCCTCACTCGTGATCTTGAGGTTCTCGTAGCTTCCCCTTACCACCTTGACCCTCACCCCGAGGTGCTCCAACAGCGCGGCATCGTCGGTGACCAGGATCCCACGCTTCCGAACCGATTGGTGAGCTTGCATCAGGAGAGAGTACCGAAAGACCTGGGGGGTCTGGGCCGCCCACAATTGTTCCCGTGCCGGTGTGTCAATCACGAGACCATCGGCGTCCACGCGCTTGATGGTATCGGTGACAGGGACAGCCGCCACCGCCGCGCCGCATTCCTTCGCGGCTTCTATGGTCGCCAGAACCACCCCAGGGGAAACGAAAGGGCGAACCCCGTCATGGATCAATACCAGATCCGTGTCCGGGTTCGCCCTCAGCAAACCGTTATAGACTGAATCCTGCCGTTCCCGTCCTCCGGGGACCACCTCCGTCGCAAGCTCGACCCTGGCAAGGCACAGTGCCTCTCGGCCGAATGACTCCTCGCCGGGGGGAACCACAACGATCGCGGCCGCCAGCGCATTCGATGCCGCCAGTGCTCTCAGCGTGTGGCTGAGTATCGGAAGACCGTCCAGCGCAATGAACTGTTTCCTGACTGCCCCC
>CAZCMC010000120.1:4062-5537 GCA_964499665.1 uncultured bacterium
ACGCGGCCTCGGCCTCTTCCTTCAAACGCGAGAAGATCATACGCCCGGCGGTGGTCTGCAGCACCGTGGTGACACACACGTCGATGGTCTGGCCGATGTAGCGACGGCCATTGTCCACCACGACCATCGTGCCGTCATCCAGGTACGCAACCCCCTGGTTGTACTCCTTCCCTTCCTTCAGGACATAGACCCGCATGTCCTCCCCCGGAAGGACGATCGGTTTCAACGCATTGGTGAGCTCATTGATGTTCAGCACCCCGACCCCATGCAGACCCGCCACCTTGTTCAGGTTGAAATCGTTGGTCACCACCTTGGCGTTGAACGCCTTGGCCAAGGCCACAAGTTTCGCATCCACCTCGCGGATCTCCGGGAACTCCATGTCGCTGATCTCGACATGCACATCGACCTTCTTCTGCATCTTCTGAAGAATATCCAGCCCTCGACGACCACGATTTCGCTTCAGCGTATCGGATGAGTCGGCGATGTGTTGCAGCTCCCGCAGCACGAATTGAGGGACAAGAAGCGTCCCCTCAAGAAACCCGCTATCGCAGATGTCAGCGATGCGGCCATCGATGATCACGGAGGTATCAAGGATCTTGTAGCTCTTGGACCGCGGCTCCTCCTTGAGCAGCCGTACCAGGTTAGTCGTGCTGAACTCCCGACCCTTCTCGATGGTAACGGCAGCCCCAAGGTATGCGGCGCCGATTGTCACGACGACCCGCAGGATCAGAGCCATGTAGGCGGGGACGGAGACCAGAAGACCCGCGATAGCGACGAAGAAGATCCCGGCTAATCCGAGCCCTACGACAAACCCAATGATCCCATTCAGAATGACTTTCAAGGAGGTCTGACGAAACTTCCACTGAAGCACCAAGACGACAACGCCGCACAGGGCCCCGAGCAGGAGGCCGGTGGCTCCCAAGGTCCATCCGTCAGGAGCGGCACCGGCCTGTGACGCCATATAGAACCCGATGGCGGCCCCCACTATGACCGCAGGCAGGCCAAAGCGAAAGGTGCTCAAACGCATCCCCTCCTTTCTAGAAGCGTTCGATGACGGCGCTCACGGGCCATCATGTGTTATTGACTGCCTTTTCTACTCGCGCTCGTGCTGTCTCGTGATCAACCCCGGAGGAGTGCGAAATCTCGCTCACGAGTAACTCTCGGACACTCTCCAGCATCTTCTTCTCCCCGAAAGACAGGTTCCGCTCCTTCTGGAGGAGGACCAACTTTCGGAGGACGACGGCAACCTCATAGAGCGATCCTGTCTTGATCCGCTCCAGGTTATCCTTGAACCGGCGGTTCCAGTTGGGGCTGATCTCCAGATCGTTCTTCTTCAGGATTGCGATGACCTTCGGGATGTCCGCTGGCTCGATGACCTCTCGAAGGCCCACCCGTGAGGCGTTTTCCGTGGGGACCATAATCGTCATCCCGCTTCCGATAATGCGAAGAATATAAAAGGATTGACGTCTACCCGA
>CAZCMC010000121.1:0-1936 GCA_964499665.1 uncultured bacterium
TCTTCAATCTGGCCAGGCAACTGGCCGAGTATGAGATCGTGGCCGGCTGGCGCGTGTGGGAGGCCTATGTCCCTGGCATCCGCGCCGTCAACGCGGAGGATCTGCAGCGAGTCGCGAAGGCCTACCTAACTCCTGACGGTCGAACCGTTGCAGTGCTGATCCCGACGAAGACCGAGCGGTAGTTCTCGAAGTGACTTTTCCCTCACCCAGCCCTCTCCCCAGAGGGGAGAGGGGAGCTACAAAAAGAAACTCCTCTCCCCCTCGAAGGGGGAGAGGATGAAGGTGAGGGGGTCTGATTGAGCGCGTTGACAATAGCGAATGTGAAGCAGATGACGAGGTCCGGCGCGATGTGCCTAAGGCAGTCCGTTGGCTGGCTGGTCCTTATCTTCGTCCTGCTCCCGGCATTCGTGGCGGCGGCGCCCCTGGCCGAGCGGCAGGTCCTGGAGAACGGCCTGACCCTGCTTGTGGCGAGCAGGCGAGCGCTGCCCATCGTCACCGTCAACGTGACGGTGCAGGCGGGTTCCCTCTGGGAGCCTGAGGGGCGGGCCGGCCTGGCGTATCTGACCGCCTCGCTGCTGACCAGAGGGACAACGAGCCGCACGGCGGCCCAGATCGACGAGGCGGTTGACTTCATCGGCGCCTCACTCTCGTCGGGGGCCGATCGAGACTCCAGCGAGCTGGACCTGACCGTGCTGAAGAAGGATCTGCCGATCGGACTGGAGTTGCTCGGGGATGTCCTGCTTCACCCCGCCTTCCAGGAGGGGGAGATCGCCAGGAAGGTGCAAGAGATCAGGGCGGCCCTGCGTAAGCGGCAGGAAGATCCGGGTGAGGTCGCCCTGGAAGCATTTAACGAGTTGGTGTTCGGTAGACATCCGTACGGTCGACCGCTTGAGGGGACGGACGCGTCCCTCTCCGCGATCACCCGGGATGAGGTTGTGCGGTTCTATCGCGACCACTACGCCCCGGAGCGGACGATTATCACCGTCGTCGGCGACGTCGAAGCGAAGGAGATCACAGCCCAGCTTCGCGCGCTCCTCAAACCCTGGCCTAAAGGGACGGTGACGGTGGAGAGGGCCAGGCAGCCGAACCCGCTTCAGGACAAGGCTCTCGTCAAGAAGATCGATCGCAGCGTGACCCAGGCCAGTATCATCCTTGGACACCAGGGGATTCGACGGGACAATCCGGATTTCTACGCCGTGACGGTCATGAACTACATCCTGGGCGGTGGCGGGTCCTCCTCTCGGCTGGTGGAGCGGATCCGTGAGCAGAAGGGGTGGGCCTACGATGTGCATTCGTATTTCTACCCCGGCCTCGAGCGGGGGGCGTTTCAGGTGGGGCTGCAGACGAAAAACGAGAACGCAGGTCCAGCGGTGGGGGAGGTGCTCCGCGAACTGCGGCGGATTCGGGATCAGGGGGTGACCGACCAGGAGCTCGCCGATGCCAAGGCGTATCTGACCGGCAGCTTCCCCCTTCGACTCGACACCAATAGCAAGCTGGCGGGGCTGATCTCCACGGTCGAGTATTACAAGTTGGGTCTGGATTACGCCGATCGTTACCGGACGCTGATCGAAGCCATCACCAAGGAGGAGATCCTTCGAGTGGCGCGCGCCTATCTTACGCCTGATCGGTACGTCCTGGTTGTCGTGGCCGACCAAACAAAGGCTGCGCTGCCGCAAGAATAGTTCACAGTTCACCGTTGACAGTTTACGGTAAGAGCTTCTTCTGTCAGTGAACAGTGAACCGTGAACCGTCAACTCCACGCGTAGCGGAAGGATGAGGTTGTTCATGTCGCCAAGTGGGGAGTCACTGACCATCTGGGTTGCCATGGGGGCCGGGGTGCTCTCATTCCTTTCGCCTTGTGTGCTCCCGATTTTTCCCTCATACCTCTCCTTTGTGACCGGCGTCTCCTTCGGGGAGCTCTCGGGGTCGGTGGCCA
>CAZCMC010000121.1:2036-4022 GCA_964499665.1 uncultured bacterium
TACCTCTCCTTTGTGACCGGCGTCTCCTTCGGGGAGCTCTCGGGGTCGGTGGCCAACGCCAAGACGCGCCGGGCGATCATCCTGAACTCCCTCTGTTTCATCCTTGGCTTCTCATTGGTATTCATGTCGCTCGGCGCCTCCTTCAGCCTGCTGGGGAGACTTCTGTTCGACTATCAGCAGATCCTCAGAAAGGCGGGTGGAGTCCTGGTTATCCTGTTCGGCCTGTACATTGCCGGGCTCCTCAGGCTTCCTTTCCTGATGCGGAACATCCGGGTCGAGTTGAAGGACCGCCCTGCCGGGTACCTCGGCGCCTTCATTGTGGGGGTCACCTTCGCCGCCGGTTGGACCCCCTGCGTCGGCCCGATCTTGGGTTCCATCCTGCTATACGCCGGCACGGCCAAGACCGCCAGCACCGGAGTCCTGATGCTCGGGGCCTACTCGCTCGGGCTCGCCATCCCATTCTTCCTGAGCGCCCTGGCCCTCAATCGCTTCCTCGACATCTTTGACCGGTTCAAAGGCCTGATGCCGGCCGTCAGCATGGTCGGCGGTCTCTTCCTGGTCTTCGTCGGCACCCTGCTGCTGACCAATTATTTCACCATCCTCTCCGCCTACGCGCTTCGCCTGACGCCCCAGTGGCTCTGGCAGAGGCTGTGAGGCCGGCCCCCGCTTCGTCGAAACAATCTCTCCTTCCCGCTCTCGTCCGCCTTGCCCTGCCGATCGCCGGCAGCAACCTGCTCCAGCGCGGTGTCGGGATCGTCGATACCTTGATGGTCGGCCGGCTAGGCGCCGCCGAGCTGGCCGCCGTCGGCCTCTCTCAGCTCCTGATCTTCTTCCTGATGGCTCTCGTCTATGGCCTCGGGATCGGGTGCACCGTGGCGGTGGCCTACCACACTGGCGCCGGCGATCAGGACGAGCGCGCCCGCGCAATCCGGGCGTCTCTGCTGCTCGGCCTTGCCGCCTCCGCGGGCCTCACCATATTGGGGCTTTTTGTTTCGGAGCCGACCGCCCGGTTTCTCGGGGCGTCGGGGCCCGTCCTTACCCTGACCGTGGAATACCTGGTCATTACCTGGACCTTCTTCATCTTCAAGGTGATGCTGCACATGGTGGCGAGCATCTTCTATGGCGTCGGTGACAGCCGCACGCCGCTTGCCGTCATTGTCTTTGTAAATCTGATCCATGTCGGGATCGCCTTCCCGCTGGTCTTCGGATGGGCCGGTGTGCCCAGGATGGGTGTCCCGGGTGCAGCAATCGCCTCCGTCGTCTCAGAGGCGTTCGGCGCCGTCTCGCTCCTGGTGATAGCTTTCCGTCGCGGGTGGCTGTCGTGGAGGGGGCGGTGGGGCGATCCAGTGGAGGTCCGGCGGATCGTGACGATCGGGTCGCCGGCGATGGGCGAGCGCCTCGTCACGCACGGGATGCAACTCGTGTATGCCAAGCTTGTGATCGCCTTCGGTGTGGCCGCCTATGCGGCCCATCAGGTGGGGCTGAACATCGAGGCGCTTTCCTTCCTGCCGGCCCTCGGGTTCGCTCAGGCGGCCACCACCGTTGTTGGCCAGCGCCTGGGGGCTGGGGAGGGGCCAGCCGCACGGCGCAGCGGTATCTATGCGGCCTGGCTTGCTGTGGCGACCATGTCGGCCTTTGGAGTGACCTATCTGCTCTTCCCCTCTCAGTGGATGGCGCTCTTCACCACCGACCAGGAGGTGCTGGCCTATGGCCGCACCTTGATGTGGATCATGGCGCTCCTGCAACCGCCGCTGGCGCTTGCCCTGGCCCTTAAGGGCGCCCTCCGGGGAGCAGGGGAGACAAAGGTCGTCCTGTACGCCGCCATCCTCGGGGGGTGGGTCGTCAGGCTCCCGCTGGCCTATCTCTTCGGCATCTATCTCGATCTGGGGTTGGTGGCGGTCTGGCTGACGATGTGGCTCGATTGGTGGGTGCGGGGTGCGGTCGTGCTGCTGCGCTTCCGCCGAATGCGCTGGACCGAGGTCAGGC
>CAZCMC010000121.1:4122-5536 GCA_964499665.1 uncultured bacterium
GCCGGGATTGATGTAGTGCGCCGAGTTGTTGACCGCGGTGGCCGCCTCGCCGAAGCCGGTGGCGATGAGCTTCACTTTCCCGGGAAAGGCGGTCACGTCGCCGGCGGCGTAGACTCCAGCGATATTGGTCTCCATCTTGGTGTTGACCCTGATGGCATCATTCCCCTCCAGCTCCAGTCCCCAGTCGGCCATCGGACCCAAGTCGGAGGAGAAGCCGAGACAGGCCAGAACGGCATCGATGCGGAGGACCTCCTCTGCTTTCGTCTTCGTGTTGACGATCACCACCTCTCGGACGTGCGCCTCCCCCCTGAGCTCTTTCGCCCTGCAGGAGAGCTTGACCGTTACGGTCGAGTTGAGGAGTCGCCGCACATTCTCCTCGTGGGCGCGGAACTGCTCTCGCCGGTGGATGAGCGTAATGCCGCTGGCGACCTGTTCCAGGTGAAGCGCCCAGTCCACAGCCGAGTCGCCGCCGCCGATGATCAATATCTCCTTCCCCAGAAACTCATCAGTCCGCGTCACCGTGTAATAGAGGCCCTTACCCTCGAACGACTCCGATCCCCTCAAGCGCCTGGGGGTGTACATTCCCAGCCCGGTGGTGATAATCAGCGCCCTGCTCCAATGCTCTGCCCGGTCGGTGAGGATCCAGAGGCGCTTCTCCCCGGCCGACGCCAGCTTCTGGACGCTCTCGCCAAGACGGACTGTTGGCCCACACGGCATGGCCTGTTCGACCAGGTTCCTGACGAGATCCTTCGCCAGGATCTTCGGGAAGCCGGCCACGTCATAGATATACTTCTCCGGATAGGCGGCCGTGAGCTGTCCGCCGAGCTCGGACAGGCTGTCGATGATCTTGGAGGTGAGGCCCCGGAAGCCGGCATAGTAGGCGGCGAACAGGCCGGTCGGTCCACCGCCGATGATCGTAACGTCATGCAGGTCGCTCGACTCCGGCATTGGTTTCTGCGCTCCTTTAGTCGAGGGCACAATCGGTTTTGTTCACGATGCAAAGATGATATCAAATGGAGCGGTGGTCCACAATCGAAGGGGCGAACGGACCTTACGAATCCACGACTGCCCACGTCCCAAGACCCTTGGCGATCATCCTGCCTGTCTGGTCTACGACCTCTGCTTCCCCGACGATAAGGCGCCTGCCTTCTCGGAGCAGCCGGCCTCTGGCGATCACGGTGCCTGCTGTGATCGGGGCGAGGAAATTCACCTTCAGCTCTGCTGTCACTGCTCGTCTGCTTCGGCCAAGGGCGAAGGCGACCGCAGCTCCGATCGCGTGATCCACCAGACTGCAGATCACGCCGCCATGGGCAACGCCAAGGCTGTTGAGAGCCCGCTCCGTGATTTCAAGTCGAACCTCAGCCCCGCCGTCGGTCCGCTTGGTTTCCAGTCCTAGATAGTCTCCAAAGGTCAC
>CAZCMC010000122.1:0-5503 GCA_964499665.1 uncultured bacterium
CCCTCAGGTCAGAACGGGCGGATAAACGGGTCGATTCCGAAGCGGAGCAGCAAGGCGCGAAGCCTGCCGAGCGGCAGTCCAACAACGTTGGTGAAGCTCCCTTTGATCCCCTCGATGAAGGCCCCGCCAGCCCCCTGGATGGCGTAGCCACCCGCCTTATCCAGCGGCTCGTCCGTCCCGACGTAGGCGTCGATCTCCTCGGCCATCAGAGGTCGCACACACACCTCGGTCACCTCCTGTCCGGTCACCGTCCGGCCGCCGCCTGCCTCTACGAGGGCCAGCGCGGTCACCACCAGGTGGCTTCGCCCGCTCAGCAGCCGCAGGAATCGCCGGGCCTCATCCCGGTCTCGGGGCTTGCCCAGGAGCCGGCCGTCACACTCGACGATGGTGTCGGCGCCGAGGACCAACCCTTCCCCCACTCGGGTGGCCACCTCGGCCGCTTTTCGGAGCGCCAAGGCTTCGGCCCTTCGGCCTCCATCGTCGGGGAGCGGTCCCGCTTCGTCGGCCAGGCTGGGGACGATCCGGAACTCGATCCAGAGCGCTCGAAGAAGCGCCTGCCGCCGGGGTGAGGCGGACGCCAAGGTCATCACAATTTTCGGTAGATCAAGAGGGCCAGCCCGATGCCGAGCAGACTCGATAGGTTGATCTTCACGCTGAAGCCGAACGAGAGGCTGATGACCTTCAGATCGAGGGTCGCGGGCGGGGCCAGACCGGGGTTGATCCCCCTGCTGAAGATCTTCTCCAGCGTGCCGCCAGGTGCGATCGTCGCGATGACCTCTCCGATGACCGTGCCGATCAGGGCTCCCAGAATCAATATCACCAACAACACGATCACGCTGTCGCCTCGTTTTGGCACTCGTTCCTCCCTTCTGTTGTCCCCCTGCCGCGTCAGACCTTCGCCCTCTGGAGCACGGCGCCGAAGATGAACAGGACGGCGGCGCTGGAGGCGAGGGCGAGCAGGGAAAGGCGGAGGGTAATTGAAGACACCAGGGCTGCCGTAAGGGCGTGACAGATGGAAAAGAGGTAGATCAGGAGCACCGCCTCGGTCTGCCCCAGTCCGATGCTCACAAGTCGATGGGAGGAGTGGTCTCTCCCTCCCTGGAACACGGGACGACCTCCCCGCAGGCGGAGAAACGTCACGAAGGCCGTGTCGAAAATCGGGTAGGCCAGCACCAGAATCGGAATCAAGAGGGAGGTGGCAACAGTGGGACTCCGCCAGCTCCCGAGCGCGGCGAGGGAAGCCAGGGTGAAACCGAGCACCATGCTCCCTGCGTCCCCCATGAAGATCGAGGCCCGGATGAAATTGTAACGCAGGAATCCGAGGCAGGAGCCGGCAAGTGCGGCGGCGGCCATGGCGGTGGCCGCCTGGTCTGACCCCAGATCGCCATACCTGCCGGCCAGGACCGCGAAGGCCGAAGCCGAGATCATCGCGACCCCGCCCGAAAGCCCGTCCATGTTGTCTAACAGGTTGAACGCGTTGGTGATGCCCACGATCCAGAGGATGGTGAACGGAATATTCAGGTACGGAGACCCCAGGAACGTGGTCTGGATGCCGCAGGCGACAGCTACCGAGGCTCCCCCCAACTGCGCCACAAGCTTGATCCATGGGTTCATGCCTCTGGCATCGTCCACGATCCCGACGACCATGAGGTAGGCGGCGCCGACAAGCAATCCGAGCAGCGGGCCCCGAGATGCGCCCTCGAAGAGTAGAGCGGCGGCAAAGGAAACGTAGACGGCCACTCCGCCCAGGAGCGCAATGGGCTCCCGGTGGATCTTTCGTGATGCCGGCAGATCCACCAACCCGACGCGGAGGGCGACCCGCCGAAGGATCGGGGTGAGGAGCAGAGCTGCTGCGAAGGCCAGGAGGAATGGTTCGGCAAGAGGGCGCAGGTATCCCACATCCGCTCCTACAGCTTCACGATCTTTTCGCGGCCCTCTTGGATCATCTTCGTGGCGTTCTGAGCGTCTATGACCAACCGGCTGTGGCGCACGATCCAGGGAAACTCGAAGCAACGATGGGCGACGGCAACCAGGACGCAATCCTGGGCCTCGAGGCGGGCGGCGGTGAGAGGGACCGATTCCAGCGTGGCGGTGGAAGCTGCCGTGAGGAAACGATCCTCCGAGAGGACGACCTTCGGGATGTACGGGTCGTGATAGGCCACCTCAGCCCCCTGCTTGGCCAGCGCCTTCAGAACCTCCAGCGCCGGGCTATTGCGCGGATCATCGATGTCCCGTTTGAAGGCGACCCCCAGGATCAGGATCTTCGCCGCCTTGACGGACCTGCCAACGCGATTCAGGGCCTCGGTCACCTTCCGGACCGTATAAAACGGCATGCTGGCGTTTGTCTCAGCAGCCAGTTCGATAAACTTGGTGTAGAAGTCGTACTCCCTGGCCTTCCAGGCCAAGTAGTAGGGATCGACCGGGATGCAGTGGCCGCCCACCCCTGGGCCCGGATAGAAGGGCATGAAGCCAAAGGGCTTGGTTGCAGCGGCATCGATTACCTCCCAGAGATCGATTCCCATCCGGTCGCACAGTTTCAATAGCTCGTTGACCAGGGCGATGTTGACGCTCCGGAACGTGTTCTCCAACAACTTACACATCTCCGCGGCTCTGGGTCCGGAGACCAGGTGGATCTGGTCGCTTGCGATAACCACGCCAAGGAGGGCGGCGCAGGCCTGGCTACATGCCAGCGTGCAGCCACCTACGACCTTGGGCGTGTTCGTGACCCCGTAGCGCTTGTTGCCAGGATCGATCCGTTCGGGCGAGAATGCGAGGAAGAAGTCGTGACCGACCTGAAGGCCGGTCCGCTCGAGGATCGGACGGACCACCTCCTCGGTGGTGCCGGGATAGGTGGTGCTTTGGAGCACAACCAGTTGGCCCGAGCGCAGGTGGCGGGCCACCATCTCCGCCGCGGCGACGACCGCCGTTAGGTCAGGGGACTTCGCCTTGGTGAAGGGAGTCGGGACACAGATCACGGCCGCATCCATGCCGTCGAGGACCGCTTCGTCCGTCCCCGGCAACAATCTCCCCTCCTGCACCTGGGCCGCCACGGCGTCGGATGACACATCGGGGATGTAGCTCAGCCCCCTGCGAAGCTGGTCTACTCTCTCGTGGTCGATATCCAGAGCCTGTGTCGTGAGGCCTGACTCCGCGAATGCCACAGCCATCGGCAGCCCAACATAGCCCAGGCCGATGACAGCCACCGTTGCTTGTTTGGTCTCAACCTTCCGAGTGAATGCTCGATGAGGCATCGATTCTCCGGCAGAGTCGGTCAATTGCTGTAGTGTTCACGGCACCAGGCGATGGTGCGCATGAGCCCCTCTTCCAACTTTACCTTCGGGGTGAACCCCAGAACGTCTTTGGCTCGGTCGATCGACGGAACTCGCCGCCGCGTGTCCTCGAACCCCTTCCCATAGTATTCCCTGTACGGGACACGGATGATCTCGGATCGGGAACCGGTCAGTCGTTTAATGGCAACCGCCAGGTCATGGATCGTAGTTTCCGCATCATTCCCGATATTGAAGACCAGGCCTTCTCCCGCTTTGACCTCCCCGGCCAGGAGCGTCCCATCTACCGTGTCATTGATGTAGGTGAAGCAGCGGCTTTGCAATCCGTCGCCGTGAACCGTGATCGGCTCGCCCTTCAAGGCCTGGCGGACGAAGTTAGCCACCACGCTGCCGTAGCCCTTTTCATCCAGGCGAGGGCCATAGGAGTTGAAATAACGGACGATAGCGATGGAGAGCCCTTTGGCCGAATACGCGAAGGCAAAATGCTCGTCGATTGCCTTTGAGGTCGAGTAGGACCAGCGGCCCACGTTCGTCGGACCCAGGACCCGATCGTCCTCCTCGTGGAATGGGATCTTGGCCGATTTGCCATAAATCTCGGAGCTTGATGCCAGCACCACCTTCTTCCAATACTTAAACGCCGCGCCCAACACCACCTCGGTCCCGGTCACATTGGTCTTGATGGCGCCTAGCGGATCGGCCACAACGTACTTCACGCCGACCAGGGCAGCCAGATGATATACCAGATCGACCTGCGAGACCAGGTGGTCGATGAGGCTCTCGTTCAGTATCGTGTCGTTCAAAAGGTGGAACCGGTCGCTTTCGAGGTGCTGCTGGATATTGGCGAGCTTCCCGGTCGAGAGGTTATCGATGGCGAACACCTCATCGCCACGGCCGAGCAGACGGTCAACCAAGTGAGACCCGATGTATCCAGCGCCGCCGGTCACGAGTATCTTCATCTGTTCGACCCCTCATGCGCGGATCGCCGAGCCGGGAGGCCGGCTTGGAGCATGGAGGAGTAAAGGTGGTCCATTCGATCGATGAGCGCAGCATCGCTGTACGTCGGATAGACGGTCTCCCGCGCCAGTCGGCCCATCTCGCGCCCCCTGTCGGGGTCGCCGAGGAGGGCCTTCATCGCCCCGCTGAGGGCCTTGGGATCCTTGGGCGGGACAAGCAGGCCGGTTTTCCCGTGTTCGACCAGGTCGGAGACCCCCCCGACACTGGTGGCCACCACCGGAAGGCCTGCCGCCATGGCTTCGATGAGAGACACTGGAGTGCCCTCGTTCAGGGATGACAGGACCGCGAGATTCAGGTCCGCATAGATCGGTTCCAGCTCGCGTTGCCACCCGAGGAAAGTGACGCACTGGCTCAGTCCTAAGGCGTGGGCCTGTTGCTCCAGGTGCGGTCTGAGTTCGCCGTCACCCACGATCAGGAACCGGACATCCGGTCGAGATCGGTGAAGGTCGGCTGCCGCCTCCAGGAATGTGCTGTGGTCTTTGATCGGTACGAGCCGGGCGATGATGCCGACAAGAGGGACCTCAGGCGAGATCCCCAGCCGTCGTCGGAGCTCTCCCCTCCGTAGGTCTGACCGCAACAAACCATCCAGCTCGAGGCCAAGGGGCATCACCCCCACGGTGTCCGGTCTCCCGATCCGCAAGCGAAGAAGCTCCTCGCGCAATCCCTCGCTGACAGTCAAGATCCTCGTACTGGCCATGGCGAGGCGCCGCTCGATTGCCAGAAACAGGCGCGTCACGCGCCGGCTGAAGTACCCATGCATGACGTGTCCGTGGAAGGTGTGAACGACAATAGGGATCCCGGCGATCTTGGCGGCGATCCTGCCGAGCGCGCCCGCCTTGGCGGTGTGGGTGTGAACGATCTCCGGCTGCTGCTGCCGGAGGAGTCGGACCAGCTTCAGAAGGGCTGTGAGATCTCGACCGGGTCGAACCTCCCGCCCCAGCTCCGGTAGAAAGAGTGGGGCGAGGCCCTTTTGGACGGCACGATCTCGCAAACTGCCCTCACCCGGCCCTTCCTGCCCCGACACGAGCAGGGTCTCGTATCCACGAGAGCGCAAGCCCTCTGTCAGGAGGATGGCGTGGATCGCTGGTCCCCCGATATTGAGGCGACCGATGATCCTGCAGATGTGAACGGCGCTACCCATGTTGCTTGAACCACTCTACCACACGCTCGAGCCCGTCGCGAAGACTTACCCGGGCCTCGAA
>CAZCMC010000123.1:0-5463 GCA_964499665.1 uncultured bacterium
AACCAATCGCAAACAATGCGACCGTGGGACAAGCAGCCAATGAAACTCGGCTGCGGCGAATACAAAAATGCCGACTGCAAGTACCTTGTGGACATCAATCAACGCCCGCCGTTTCTTGAACCTCCCCGGTGCAGTATCGATCAGCGCACCAAATACCGTCGCGTCAGGCGAGGCCGCGGGGAGGTATGGGAATGTCCGAAGCATCCCAAGGAGATCCAGCGCTTGAAGGTTGTCCTGGGCGACCCCTGAGGCGGCGATCGTGGAGTAAAGTAGACAGCGCGGCGCAGCACGGCGTTCCAAAGACAGATGTGTTGGGGCCTAACCAAACGCTCAAGCTGACGGCGGCCGCCGCAGCTGAGCGGCAGGCCGTTAGGCGGCAGAAGGGATCTCCAGCACACGTCCGTGGAGGAGGCAGGCCCCAACTTGACTGAGAGACGATGTGTTATGCCACCTACGTGCGATGCCCCGGACGAACCTCGGAGGGGGTGGAGATGTCACGCGAGACGGTGAGGATCGTGATCGTGGCCTGCCTGGTGTCGGGCGCACCGGTGCTGGCGGAGGGCCAGGCCCAGGCGCCGCGCTCGCCGACGCCGACGCCGGTGAAGGCGGCCGTCCGCGTCGAGACGGTCGCCCGTGGGCTCGAGCATCCCTGGGCGCTTGCCTTCCTCCCTGACGGGCGCATGCTCGTCACGGAACGCCCGGGGCGCCTACGCATCGTCGAACGGGACGGTCGCGTCTCCGAGCCGCTCGCCGGCGTGCCGCAGGTCCTGGCGCGCGGGCAGGGCGGCCTGCTGGATGTCGCGCTGGACCCCCGCTTCGCCGACAACCGCCTCGTCTACCTGTCCTACGCGGAACCCGGAGCAGGTGGCACGGCCGGCACGGCCGTGGCGCGGGGCCGGCTCGGCCAGGGCCGGCTCGAGGACGTCCGGGTGATCTACCAGCAGCAGCCGAAGGTGCGGGGCTCGAACCATTTCGGGTCCCGCCTGGTCTTCGCACGCGATGGCACCCTCTTCGTCACCCAGGGGGACCGGTTCGCGCACCGCGACGGGGCGCAGGATCTGTCGGTCGGCATCGGCAAGATCGTGCGGATCAACCCGGACGGCTCGGTGCCGCGCGATAACCCGTTCGTCGGCCGCGCCGGAGCGCGGCCCGAGATCTGGTCGTACGGACATCGGAACGTCCAGAGCGCCGCGCTCCATCCACAGACCGGACAGCTCTGGACCGTGGAGCACGGGGCGCGCGGCGGTGACGAGCTGAACCGGCCGGAGGCCGGCAAGAACTACGGCTGGCCCGTCATCACCTATGGCGTGGACTACTCGGGCGCGAGGATCGGCGAAGGCACGGCGAAGCCAGGCATGGAGCAGCCGGTCTACTACTGGGATCCGGTGATCGCGCCCTCCGGCATGACCTTCTACACGGGCGACGCGTTCCCCGACTGGAAGGGAAGCATCTTCATCGGCTCGCTGGACCCGGGGCTCCTGGTGAGGCTGACGCTGAAGGACGGCAGGGTCGCGCGAGAAGAGCGGTACCTCGCCGACCTGGGAGAGCGCATCCGCGACGTGCGGCAGGGACCGGATGGACTGCTCTACCTGCTGACCGACAGCGGTGACGGGCGTGTCCTTCGGGTTCTGCCGGCGGCGGCGCCCCGCTGAGCTACGGTCGTTGGCCCGACCATCGACCCAGAAGCTGGACGCGGCTGAACTCAATGGTTAGGGGGAAGGGGAGGAGAGCCACATCATGCATAGAGTCACAAACGACTGGAAATGTCCAGGGCAGCGCGTCTCTCCGCGTATAGCGCCGCTATTGGTGGTCATTGCGGTAGGTTGTTCCGTGGTGCAGGCTGCCGACGTGCACGGCCAGAGCATCATTGGCTTTGGGGAACAACGCGTCCTCCAGGTGCTCGGGGAAGCCATTACCGTGAAGATTGACGGTGAGCAGACCGACGGCAGGTATGCGGTGATCGAGGAGGTGTCGCCCGTCGGTGGGGGCCCTCCCCTCCATGTCCATCGCCATGAAGACGAAGTATTTTATGTGTTGGAGGGGGAGGTGGAATTCCAGCTTGGGGACCAGCGCTTTCGCGCCAAAGCCGGGAGCACCGCGTATCTCCCGAGGGACATTCCGCATACCTTTCGCAATGTCGGGAGGATGTCTAGCAAGGTGCTGGTGGTGATCATTCCTGCCCGCCTAGTTGGGTTTTTCGACGAGGTCCATGCCCTCACGAAGCCGACCCCGGAACAGGCGATGGAGCTTGGGAAGACTTACGGCCTCACCTTCCTGCCACCGCCCAAAGGCCAGTAGCCGTATCCGTGGGGTATGTCGCGAAACAAGCCCTGTTGAAAGTGGTCCGCTGAGAGGAGCGATAGACCATGCACGATCACAGCCTGCTCGGCTCCTGCGGAGCCTTCCTCAGAGCGGTGGCCGCGCACTGGAGCGGCGGCGGCCGGCTGCACGACGACGCCGCAAAGGCGCACGAGCTCTGGCAGACCTCGATGGTGAGCGCCCTGCTCGAGGGCGTGTACGAGGGCGACGTCACGTACGCGGAGTTGGCGAAGCACGGCGACTTCGGTCTGGGCACCTTCAACGACCTCGACGGGGAGATGATCGCCATCGACGGCAGGTTCTTCCAGCTCACATCGGACGGAACCGCGCATGTCGTGGACCCCAGGCAGAAGACGCCGTTTGCCGTGATGACCTTCTTCACGCCCGAGGTCGCGCGACGGCTGGCGCATCCCGTGACGCGGGCCAAACTCTACGCGCTGCTCGATGACCTCGCACCCAGCCGGAACCTCTTCTATGCGATCCGCATCGATGGTCGCTTCGCGAGAGTGGTGACCCGCACCGTGCCGCGACAGGCCAAGCCCTACCGGCCGCTGACCGAGGTGGTGCAGACGCAGCCGACGTTCGAGTTCACGAACGTGACCGGGACCATCGCAGGGTTCCGGTCACCCGACTACATGCAGGGGATCTCGGTCGCGGGCTATCATCTGCACTTCATTACGGGGGATCGCACGGGCGGCGGGCACGTCTTAGACCTGACGATCGAGGACGCGATGCTCGCGATCGATCACAGCTCCGGCCTGCACGTCGAGCTCCCCGAAACGGGCGCGTTCCTGTCGGCTGGCCTCGGCAAGGCAGGCACGTCGGACGCGATCAAGAAGGCGGAGGGCTGAGGGGGCACTGCACCTGACCGCCCATAGCCTGCGCTCCCCTTGGTCGCTCGCAATGACGGTGTATGGTATCCAATAATCCAGTGAAAGGAGATCTGATAATGTCTCGATATCGAGTGGTCGCATGCGGAGCCCTGGCCAGCGTCTTCGTGTGGACGGGCCAGGCGTCCGCCGGGTGGGTTATCGATGGAGGTCGTCAAGGTGGAAAGCCGATCAATCCCGGCCGCGGAGTTCCAGCCCCCGGCCGGATTCACAAAGAAAACGCTCCGCGACATGATGGGGCACTGAATGAATAGTCACTGCGAGGGAACGAAGTGACCGTGGCAATCTCAGAAAAGACGGGATTGCTTCGCATCTTTCAGTCGCTCGCAATGACAGCGTATAAGTATTTATCGCGTGGATGGCAGGGATGAACGAGGCCGTTGAGAAGCTTGTACGAGTAGGCACCTCAGGCTGGTCCTATCCAAAGGGGGAGGGGACCTGGAACGGGATCTTCTACCCGGCGAAGACGAAGAATGAGTTGGAGCTCTATAGTAAGGTTTTCAACACGGTCGAAGTGAACTCGACCTTCTATCGGCTCATCGATCCTCGGACCGCGAGGGACTGGGTCAAGATGACGCCGAAGGATTTCGAGTTCTCGATCAAGGTTTGGCAGAAGTTCACTCATCCTGGGATGTTCAAAAGGGCGACTGGCGCTGAGCCGGACGTGACGCAACAGGACTACGACGAGTTTAGGCGCGGCATCAATCCGATCGCTGAAGAATGTAAGCTCGCCTGCCTGCTGGTCCAGTTCTCCGAGTGGTTTGGGAGAACGCCTCAGAACCAAGAGACCGTCTCGAACATCCTGAAGCAGTTCAAGGACTATCCCTTGGCAGTCGAGCTGCGCCATGCCTCGTGGGGTCAGTATTCAAAAGAGACCGAGGCGCTCCTTGCCTCGTGTGGCGCAGGGTGGGCCTTCATCGACATGCCGGAATTCAAGAGCACGATAAGGCAGGAGCTGGAGCCGCAGCGGCTAATGTACCTACGTTTTCACGGCAGGAACCGGGCGAAGTGGAGGGCGCACGAGACGGCAGAGGAGCGGTATGACTACCTCTACTCAGAAGAGGAGCTGAAGCCGTTCGCGGAGAGAGTTCGGCAGATAGCGGCGACAGGCCAGGCCAAGATCCTGATCTTCTTCAACAACCATGTGCGGGGCCAGGCGCCGGCGAATGCCTTGATGATGGCGCGTCAGATTGGAGTGCCAGCCACAGCGACTGTGAGTGAGGAGTTCGTCAAGGCCTTTCCCGCGATCAAGGACGCCGTCAAGAAGATCCAGGTTCCTGAGGAGAGGAAGGGCAACCAAGGCGCTCTGCTCTCGGAAGATCCCTCCCCTTTATAAGGGGAGGTTAGGTGGGGTAGAGGCGAGACTATTCTACCTCCCCTCGCCCCTCCTTACAAAGGAGGGGAGCGCAGTGGATAGAAAAAGGGGGCGGGAGAACTCCCGCCCTTGCTTGATCTCACCCAGCTCGGAAGACTACCGAGGTAGGTTCGGAATCTTGTGGAAGGTCGAGTTGGAGACCGCGAAGGTATCCACCTGCGGCTCCCCGTCGATCACGCCTTCGAGTGCCTTCAGCACGCCCGGGTACGTTTCGCGATGATACGCCTCTGCGCTCTCGGGCGCGTCCCACAGGCTGATAGCCACGGCCTCGCTGCGCTCACCCGAGACGAAGGAGATCTCGTCGGAAAACCCCTTTTGCTCACGCAGAATTGGGATGATTTCGTTCTCGAGCATTCGAGAATACTCGATGGCCCTTCCCGGACGAAGCTTCAGACAGACTTGCCTTGCGAACATATTCTCCTCCAAATCGAATTATCGTTGATGGGATTCCAGGTGACCTGAACGACTCAGACGACCGAGGAACTCCCGAGGCAGGACTTCAGTTACACGCATTGTATTCAAACCCACGCGCTGTGTCAACATATTAGTGCCGTTCCAACTTGTTTCGGCCAATCGTCGACAGGAGCCCTGCTAAGAACTATCGCTTTCCCTAGCCCCGCCATTTTGGCGTAAGTAGTTGGTACGGCATTAGATGGGAAAAGACCCCTTGACATTATTGGCAGTATACCGTAGATAATGATCGAGGTCCGCCAGCGAAACAGGGAGATTCCCCTGTTTTTCTTTTTTCGCTGCCGGCTCCTCTGTTAGGCTCTTCTGCTACTCCTGCTGCAGGGCTCGCTAATGGCGGTGTAGCTCAGTCGGTTAGAGCACGCGGCTCATATCCGCGGAGTCACTGGTTCGAGTCCAGTCACCGCCACC
>CAZCMC010000124.1:0-1417 GCA_964499665.1 uncultured bacterium
GCGGTTCGGCCGGCTCCGTGTCTGCTATGTTCTCTATCACTTCGTGGGGCGGTAACGCAAGAGAATTGCGAGAGAGATGCATTGCATGCCGAACGGGACGTGGTGCGGTCCCGCCGTGTCTCTGCGAGCAAAGAGGTCCTCCCCAACCTTCGCCTAGCCCTTCTTCGCCCGCAGGGATTCGCCGGCAGCCACGGGCCCCGCCCACATGCTCTACGGAAGGGCCGCCATTAACTTCCCAGCACGATGACGCTGGCCACCGCGCCGAGGCCACCCAGGTTGTGGACAAGGCCACGCTTGGCGTCCTTGACCTGGCGCTTGCCGGCCCGTCCGCGAAGCTGGTTCGTGATCTCGCCGATCATCCGCAGGCCGGAGGCGCCGATCGGGTGGCCGCACGACTTGAGGCCACCGCTGGTGTTGATCGGCAGCGCGCCCTCCAGGGATGAGACGCCTTCTTCAATGAACGTCCGCCCCTCGCCCTGTTGGCAGAACCCCAGGTCTTCATAGGTCACCAGCTCTGTGATGGTGAAGCAGTCATGAAGCTCGGCGACATCGATCTCCTTGAACGGGTCCTTCACTCCGGCCTGCTCGTAGGCTTGCGTCGCGGCTTCCTTCGTGGCGCGGAAGGAGATGAAGTCGGACTCGGGATCGAAGGCCAGCCCGTCTCCCACCGGGTTGGCCAGGCCCAGCCCCTTGACAAGGATCGGCTCTTTGCTGAACGTCGGGGCGAGATCGGCCCGGCAGATGACCGCCGCAGCCGCCCCGTCGGTTTGGGGGCAGCAATCGTAGAGGCCGAGTGGATCGGCGACCATCGGCGCCTTGAAGTACTGCTCCAGCGTGATCTCCTTTTGGAAGTGGGCCTTGGGGTTCAGGCTGCCGTGGCGGTGATTCTTCATCGCCACCTTTGCCAAGGTCTCCCGGCCGATCCCGAAGCGATCGAAATAGCGGGTGGCGAAGAGGGCGAACATACCGGGCGCGGTGACCCCTTTGCCGTGGACCGGGTGGCCGGTCTCGGCCAACTGGCCCACCAGGCTCTCGCGGGCGGTGACGTCGCGCATCTTCTCCGCGCCGACCACGAGGACGAGGTCATAGGCGCCGGCGGCGACGGCGAAGCAGGCGTTTCGGAACGCGTCGGCTCCAGTGGCGCAGTAGTTGGCCACGCGGCTGATCGGGGCGTGGTAGAGGCTGAGGGCATCGGCCAGCGAGGCCCCGGCGTTTCCCTGGTAGCCGCCGGAATCCGGGAAGCACGTCCCGAGCCAGGCGGCCTGGATCTGAGGCGGCGAGACGTTCGCATCCCGAAACGCCTCGTAGGCAGCCTCCACGATCAAGTCCGAGTATCCCTGCTCGAAGTGCTCGCCGAACTGTGTCGCGCCAACGCCGATGATTGCAACCCTGTCTCGGATGCTCATCGCAATCCTCT
>CAZCMC010000124.1:1517-5433 GCA_964499665.1 uncultured bacterium
CTCGGCTCATGAGTCCAGCCCGATTGATCTGGCCTTCCAGAAGTAGTGGGTGTACCCCTTCGACTCATGGAATTTTCGGAGCGTCAGTTCCACTTCCATCCCGACCCGGAGCGTCTCCGGATCGCAATCCGCCATCTGTGTAAAGAGCCGACCCCCGCCGTCCAGATCGACCACCGCCATCACCGTCGGCGACTCAGGCCCTGGATAGAGCCGATCTGTACTGAAGGTGAAAAGTCGGCCTCGCCGGCTGAGCTTGTGCGGCTCAAAAGGATCCTTGGTTTTACACTTCGGGCAGACCCTCCGCGCCGGAAAAAAGACCGCCGCGCACTTCGTGCACCTGACCCCGTACAGCGCCAGATTTTGCTTGCGCTCACGCCACATCATGGTGAGAGAGCTGAATGGTTCGACCTCCCACACGCCGTGCTGGCTCTTCACGAGATCCCGGTGCGTGAGATAGGTCTGGTAGCTGGGAAGGGGTCGCCCATGGCCGATAAGATCTCGCCGCGCCCGGGACCGGTGCGCCTCGATTTCGTCGGTCACCGAGAGGAGGAGGGCGTCAGCCCCGCTACCGTAATTCAGGACCACGATCAACTGCCCGGACTCGGCCTTTTCAAGACAGGTCGCCAACAGGAGCAGAGGCGAGGCGGCTCCGGTAAAGCCGACGGAGAGCAGGAGAGGGTCCTGGAGAAAGAGAAGCGGGACCCCCGAGGCCTGGGCGAGGGCGGTGTAGCTGGGGAGGTCCGGCGCGGGGCACACCACTCTGGAGACCTGGTTGGGGTTGAGCTTCGCCTTATCGAGCAAGCCCCGCATCGCCTCCAGAAGGAGGCGTTGATAGCCGTAGGTGGCGGCGAACTTCTCGTCATCACTCTGGATGTAGAGATTCTGACTCTGCCGCCAGGTGCCGGGGAACTCTTCCGCGATGGAGTAGGCTGCTTCGACTGTGGCGAGCGCCTCGCCCTCTCCGACAAGGAAGGCGGCGGCCCCATCGCCGATGAGCGCCTCGGCCGTCTGTCCCGGTTCGGCCAGGCGGCAGTCCGCCGCGGCTACGAGGACTGACCACGCCGGGCCGCCCTTGACCGCGTCGAGAGCCGCCAGGAGCGCTGACGTCCCGGCCCGGAGCGACCCCGCGAAATCCGCCGTGCGGATCTCGCGCGGCAGATCGGCGGCTGCGGCGATGACGGTTGCCGCCTGACGCTCGTGATCGGGCGCGGTGGTGGAGGCGAAATAGAGGCCGTCCGGCCGCTGTCCTTCGGACTGGGCGAGGCAGCGGAGGCCGGCCTCGGTTGCCATGGTCACGCTGTCCTCGTCGAAGTTCGCGACAGCTCGCTCTCCGACTGCGTAGGGCGGGATAAGTCGGCCCCAGGCCCTGCCGATCTCGGCTCGGGAAAGGCGGTGGATCGGGACGTAGGCGGCGTAGTCAAGGATACCGATCATGGGTATTCCTGCGGCCTCTCGAGACCGAGTCGGTCGCCTGTCAGCTTCTCCACGATCTTCGAGAGCTCGGCCCGGTTGTGTGCAGCCGAGTGCCGCAGCAAGACCAGTGGCATCTTGAACTTCGGCGTCGAGCCGCAGGCGCGGCGCCGCCGAACTGCATGGAAGGCGACCGGGTCGGCGGCAATACTGGAGTTGCCTTGCACGACGAAGAACCCCTCAGTGGGCACGCCACGTCGGCGGAACGAGGGACAACCGATGCGGTGAGGCCAACGCGAGGGACGGCTCAGATGCTACGCAAAAAGTCTCGCGCCTCGTCGTAGGCGGGATCGATCTCCAGGGCCCGCTTGGCGCAGCGAATGGCCCCGTTGCTATCTCCCAGCTCCTTCAGGCAGGCAGCCTTGTGAAGCCAGGCCTCCTTGCAATTGCCGTCGTAGCGGAGGGCCTCGTTGAAGCAGGAGATCGCCGCGGAATGCCGCTTCTGATGCAGCAAGCAGACTCCCTTGCTGTGCCAAGCCTCCAGGAGTTTCTTTGGGTCTTTCATGCCTTTAATCGCCCGATCGAGCAGCTCAACGGCGTAGTCGAACTCCTGCATATGCATCAGGGCCTTGCCGTTGCTCAGGGCGATGTCACCATTGGGCGCGCCTGTGGGTCCGGCGACCTTTGGGGCGATGGTGCCGGCGGCGGAGAGCCCCGTGAGCGTGAGGTACGAGTCACCCTTCATCGAGAAGAACAGCTCCTCGGCGCTTGCTGCCTTAGCCGTGACCCGATAGAGGTGACCTCTCACGCCCTTGTGGCGAAGCATATCCTCGAATCGGCTGTCTTGCAGGTCGCTTGCATAGCGCAGTAGCAGGTCGGAGTAGAGCTTGCCCAAATGGAGGTTCCGGAGCCGCTCCTTCTCCTGGCCGGGCAGCAGGCGGCTCTCCAGCTCCTGCCACGCGGAGAGGAAATAGTCTGTCGGGGCAAACAGGGCGTGGGAGAGGGCCGAGGGAGAGACGGCCAAGAACTTCGGAAGCCAGGATCGATCCTCCTCAGAGAACTTCACGCGGAATCGTCCCTCGAGATGCGGGACCAGGCCGGCAACCAGCATCTGGACCGCAAAGTTCGACCGGAGGAACTTGAACCGTTGGGGGCTGTCAAGGAACTGGCGAGCGAGGCTCAGGAAGACAGTGAACCCTGGCTTGATCGAGTATCGGTCAAACCTCCATCGAGGCTGACCTCCGGGCTCTGTGACAAGGAAGCCTTCGTACAGAAGCCCCTGCATGACCTCTCGAAGATCGTTGAGGGGCTCTTTCGTCTCTCGCCCCAGGGACTCGAGGTTCTTCTGTCCGGACTCTGCAAGGGCGAGGAGGATCTTCTCCCTCGCCTGCAGGTTCAGCAGGCGCTTTCCCTTCAGAGAGCCATCCATCCGCTTGATCGCGTGGGCAACGCGCTGGGAGACCGGCGATCCGTAGGCATCAAAAACGACGTAGGCAGTTCCCTTCTTGGCATGGGCCAGGAAGACCCAATAGAACCTTCCTGCGACAAAGACCAGGCTTTGTGCGCCTAGCTCTGCCATGACGCGCCCCTCAGTCGCATGGACGATCTGCCCCGGGGAGGAGACCAACTTGGCCCGCCGGAGCAGGGCGCATATCTTCTCAAAACCAAACAGGTGATAGTCGCCCTTGACAGCAGGATCGAGGCGAGAAAACCAGGATTTGGCGGTTGAGTGGAACCCGAATGGGGAGAAGAAGACGCCGGCGAGTCGCTTATCCCGTCGTCGCTCCTGGACGTATCGCCGGTGAACCTTCCGCAGTTCGTCCAGGCGAATCTCGCGGGGTGTGGTTCGTCCGTGGCAATGCAGACGATGAGACCCGGAACGGTGGCGAGCTTTCAGGTCGATGGTGAGGGCGGTGGTGGACAGCCTGGCGCGGAAATCGAAGTAGCCGAGTTCGTCGAGGAGGTCTTCTGTCAACTGCCCGAGGGCAATCGCCTTCTCTTTGTTCGAGCCAGCCAGGATCTTCATGCCCATCGCCTCAAGGGGCGATTTTGCCTTTGTCCTCGGCTGTTTCGATGCCACCCTCGAAAGTCCTCCTTACTGAATCGGGCCTGGTGGCCCCCGTATTCAGAGATGTCCTAACATAGATAGATGCAAAGGTCAAGCGCGAAGTTCGTCGCCGCGGCCTCTGGCGCGCCGAGCCGGATTGACAGTTCCCGAGAACTTATGCTACGTTCAGCCAACAGTTGGCCGGGGAACACATTCATTAGATACATGAAATAGTCTGTATAAGCTATTATGTTTATTGATATGGACGAGAAATACCCGGTAAATTCTTCTACGCTGCATTCTATCTTCCTGCGAAGTCGTGCTGATGCTTTGCAGGCAATCGAAGCCGAAATCCGGCGGGAGAAGGCCGAGGCGCTGGGTCGGGCCGGCGAACGACTGGAAGATGCCTTGAATGCGCTGGAGAGCGCGCGGGCGTCGTTCGCTGAGATTGAGGCGCGC
>CAZCMC010000125.1:0-5433 GCA_964499665.1 uncultured bacterium
CCACCCGCCAGCGCGAGTTGATCGCCAGGGCCTTCTTTGCCACCAACACCCACATCAGCGCCGAGGCTCTGTACCGCCGAGTCAGCGGCCGCGACCGCCGGATCGGCCTGGTCACGGTCTATCGGACCCTGAAGCTCCTCATGGAGGCAGGTCTTGCCCACGAGCGACAATTCGGCGAGGGCCGCGCCCTATTCGAGCATGCCTCCAGCGAGCGGCACCACGATCACATGATCTGCACCCACTGCGGCAAGATCACTGAGTTCGAAAACTGCGAGATCGAGGCGTTGCAGGAAGAGGTCGCCCGGAGATTGGGCTTCACCATCCAGTATCACAAGCTCGAGCTGTATGGTCGATGCAGGGAGTGCAGGGCGGACGTCAGGGCGGGAACGGGAAGGGTTCGCGCTGTTAGGGCTCGGTAGATCTCCCCGGAAGATCCGGGGTTTTTGTTGGGCCCTTTACTGAAAATGACATTCTTTTTCATTCGATCGCGGACCGCAAACGGGGAGCTGTTGAATCGTGATCACGACTGATCAAACGATGGCCGATCGGGGCACGATAGGGACGACAGTAATCCTCCTGATTTTGGGGTGGGCGTCGGCGATCATGCTGGCCCCGACCACACCAGCATCGGCCTCCGAGTTGGTCATCTACTCCGGCCGCAAGGAGAGCGCGATCAAGCCGGTCGTGGATCTCTTCGAACGGAAGACCGGGGCCAAGGCCGTGTTAAAGATCGGGAAGACGTCCGGTCTCGCAAACGAGATCCTCCAAGAACGGCAGCGCCCGAGGGCCGACGTCTTCATCGCCACGGAGGCCGGGGTCTGTCAGGTCTTGGCAAGGGAAGGGGTGCTCGATCCATACGCGCCCGCCACCGCGCGTGTGATCCCGCCTGAGTACAAGAGCGGAAGAGGCTACTGGACCGGTATCTCCGGCCGAGCCAGGGTCATCCTCTACAACACAGGACTGGTCAAAGACCGGGAGGTTCCGAGCTCGGTGCTCGATCTGGCCGACCCCAAATGGAACGGGAAGATTGCGATCGCCGGGACGCGCGAGCGGACGACCTTGTCGTGGCTCGGCGCCTTGGTCCACGTCCTGGGCGAGGCCAAAGCCAAGGCCTACATCGATGGCCTGCTCCGGAACGGCCTCAAGGTCCTGCCCGATAACTCGGACGTCTGGCGCGGTGTGGGGAGCGGCGAGTTCGCCCTGGGATTGACCAACTCACCCAACTATCATCTCGCTCTGAAGGCCGGGCTTCCTGTGGGGGTTGTCTATCCGGATCAGGGGCCATCAGGTATGGGGAGCCTGGTCAACCCGAACGCCGTGGCGATCGTGAAAGGGGCAAGACACCTTGCCCTGGCCCGGCGCTTCGTCGATTTCATCTTGAGCCCGGAGGCGCAGGCGATCCTGGTCCGCCATGCCTTCGAGATTCCTCTCGTGTCGGGAATGGATGCCGGCGAGGTCCGGCCCCTCTCCTCATTCAAGTCCCTCAAGATCAGTGAGGAACGCCTGGCCGACTTGGAGGAACGTACCATCAGACTCTTTCCTGGCTTCTGAGAGACCGCCCGTGCGGAGCGGCATCGCAAAGGGCACCATGGAACGCGCCGTCTGGAGAAAGACCCTCGTCCTCCGGAGACCGAAGATGGGTCTCCTCACGCCGGCTGCCTCCCTTGGCGTGGCCTTCGTCATCCTGCTGACGGCCTCCCCTCTGCTGAACCTTTTTGTCGCCGCCCTGGCCGCCGGATCGCGCGGTCTGTCCAGCCTGCTGAGCGGCTCTGTGCCGACACTGTTGGCCAAGACACTCCTGCTCGCCACGCTCACCACACTGTGGGCCCTGGTGCTCGGGGTCCCGCCGGCCTGGATACTCACGCGGACCGATCTGCCGGGGCGCCGCCTCTTTCGCGTCCTGGGTGTTCTGCCGCTGGCGATCCCTCCCTACATCGGCGCCCTGACGTACATCACGCTGCTTGGCCCCGTCGGCCTGGTCAACAAGGCCTACCAGGCCATGGGCGGCTCCGGTCAGCTCGTGAACATCTACGGCCTGTGGGGAGGGGTCCTGGTCCTCGGCCTGTTCACCTACCCCTACATCCTCCTGCTGGCCGGGAGCGCTTTGGAGAGCAGCAACCCTGCCATGGAGGAGGCGGCCAGGGCCGCCGGCCACGGTCCGATGGGAATCTTTGTGCGGGTGACCCTGCCCCTGCTCCGCCCGAGCCTGCTTGCCGGGAGCCTGCTCGTCTTCCTCTACGCGCTCTCGGACTTCGCCGCAGTCTCCTTCCTCAGGGTCACCACCTTTACCACCGAGATCTACCATCAGCTCAACACGCGCTTTGACCAGCGGGGCGCGGCCGCCCTCTCCGCCGTCCTGGTCCTCCTGACGCTCCTGGTGCTGGTGGCCCAGCGCAAGAACTTGGGCCGGCGAAGCTTCGTCCAGCGTCGCAGCGGCGCGAAGCCGCCGACCGTCTATCCGCTCGGACGCTGGAAGGTCCCGGCCCTCATCTGTACCTACCTCGTCCTGGGCGGCTCGGTCTTTCTGCCGATCGCGCTCCTTCTCTACCAGGCCGGCTCAGCCGCGACCATCTTTCAGACCTTGGCGTCAGGCCACCGTTACCTTTGGAACAGCCTCTGGACTGCGGCGGTGGCGGCCACCGTGGCAACCGTGTTGGCCCTTTTTGTAGCCTACCTGATCGATCGGCGCAAAGGGCCCGTGGGGCTACTCCTTACGGCTGCGACCCAGCTCGGCTACGCCATCCCAGGTACAGTCCTCGGCCTCAGCCTGATTCTTCTTTATAACACTTATGTTCCCTGGATCTACGGGACCGCAGCCATGGTGGTCCTGGGCTATCTGTTGCGATACCTGCCGCAGGCGGTCCAGGGGAGCGCAGCCGCCCTGTCCCAGGTCGATCCGAACTTGGAGGAGGCGGCTCGGGGACTCGGCCGTTCGAGCTGGCAGGCGCTTCGGGAGGTGACCATTCCCCTCATCCGCCCCGGGATGGTGGCTGGATGGATGCTGGTGTTCATCTCCTCGATCAAGGAGCTGGCCGCCACGCTTCTCCTGCGGCCTGCTGGGTTCGACACGCTGCCGGTCCGAATCTGGATCGCCACCATCGAGGTCGATTTCGCCGTGGCCGCCTCAACCTCATTGATTTTGATTGCAACCACCGCGCTCCCCCTTTTCCTGATCAAGAGGCTTGACAGCGGCATCTCGCAGCTCGATTGAGCCCACGTGATGGGGAGAGAGGAAGCAGGAGTGAAGGCAGGACGGACAGGGGCAACGATGACGGAGGTCATCCGACTCGAAGGGGTCAGCAAGCGCTACGGGGGCGGAGGAATCGTGGCAACCCGGAAGATCTCCCTCGTTGTCGGTAAGGGAGAGATCGTTGCGCTCCTTGGGCCAAGCGGCTGCGGGAAGACCACGACCCTGCGCCTGATCGCCGGGTTCGAGGCGCCCGACGGCGGCTCGATCGAGATCGGTGGCCGGATCGTCGCCAACGAGAGGATCTTTGTGCCACCGGAGCGCCGCGGAGTAGGGATGGTCTTCCAGGACTATGCGCTCTTTCCCCACCTCACGGCCCGGGAGAACGTCGCGTTCGGCCTGCACAACTGGAATGCGGAGCGGCGACGGAAGCGAATCGAGGAGGCGCTTGACCTGGTGGGCCTTTCGGAACTGGAAGGACGATATCCCTATGAGCTTTCCGGCGGTCAGCAACAGCGGGTGGCGCTGGCCCGCGCGCTCGCCCCGAGTCCGCAGGTGGTCCTGTTGGATGAGCCGTTCAGCAACCTGGACGCCGACATGCGGGCCCAGATGCGGCAGGATGTCCACCGGATTCTTCACCAGGCCGGCACGACGGCCATCTTCGTCACCCACGACCAGGAAGAGGCATTCATGATCGCCGACCGGGTCGGGGTTCTGAATCAGGGACGCCTGGAGCAGATCGACCAACCGGATGTGATCTACCACACCCCGGCCACCCGGTTCGTTGCCCGGTTCGTCGGCTCGGCCGATTTCATTCCCGGCATTGTCCAGGGCGAGGGGATCGTCACCGAGCTTGGCACATTCCCGAACCAGCAGGGGCTCCCCTCGGGGCAGGCGGTGGAGGTGATGATCCGCCCTGACGACGTTGAACTGGTCGCCGATCTGGCGGGAGAGGCGACCGTGGTGACGCGACACTTCCGCGGCTCGGATAACCTCTATTGCGTGCAGTTGCCGTCCGGCAGGACGGTTCACAGCAGCCAGGGCTCAACACAGATCGTGGAGTCAGGCGCCAGGATCGCGGTGAAGACCGATCCAACCCACGTGGTCTGTTTCTACGAAGACGACACAACCTGATGAATCGAGGCCTCGAGGGAGAGGCCCCACGGAGCACCTATGAAGCGGCTGGCATCTACCTGCGCGTCACTTGCGTTCCTGCTCCTGATTGATGCGGCAATCCCGTGCGCCACGCTGGCGCTGGAGGTCCCGATCGGCAAGCCGAAGATGCTGCACGACCTGCAGATCGCGGCGGTCTATTCGGAGGCGGTTGCGATGGACGAGTATTGGGGTGGCCCGCCGCCTCACGAGGCCGACATCCATCTTGAGGCCGACATCCACGCGACCAAGGGAAACCGATACGGATTCCGCGCGGGTGAATGGATTTCATACCTCACCATCAATTACACCTTGGAGCTCCTGGGGACCGACAAAAAACTCCGCGGACAACTCTGGCAGATGATGGCCAAGGACGGCCCGCACTACGGCCTGAATCTCAAGATGCTGGGGCCCGGCAGGTATAGGCTCAGCTACCGGATCGGATCGCCCCAAGAGTGGGGCCTCGCGAGGCACACCGACCCGGACACCGGCGTCGATCCCTGGTGGGAACCGTTCGAGGTCGAATGGACGTTTCAGTATCCTGTGACGGGGAAGCGGCGATAACCGCCACTCGAGCGTTGTTCCTCGCTTCCCTTGCCATAGCGCGCGTCACAGTCCACCTCAGGGGGAAGATCTGAGCAGCAGCTTCTAACCATGTGATCGCGTCACCCACAAAATAGAAGGCGACCCCACCGCCCTTTGCTTGGCGGCCGGTGCGGTGGAGCCGCCTGCTGCCGTGGAAGGCCTTTCGACGACTGGCCCCATGGGGCCTTTTGTCTCTGGCCTCCCTGGCAGCAAAATTCTAACAACCTCCACGAAGCAAGTCTAGGGAAAAGGACCGCGGTGGAACCGAAGAGTTAGAAGAGGTGCCCTCATGAATGGACGCGATCTGCAGATCCTTGACAAATTGGTCCTCAGCCGAAGACGCTTCCTCATGGCGATCGCGGGAGGCGTTGTGGGGACGCTCTTCGGGACCCTCTCGCCCAGAAGGGCGTGGGGCAACTCGAAGATGCAGACGCTCACCCTCGGCCGTCTACTTATGGGCACGGTCGTGGAGATCGAGGCGAATCACCCCGATCTCTCGATCGCCAAGC
>CAZCMC010000126.1:0-5401 GCA_964499665.1 uncultured bacterium
CTGACAGCCCTCATCATTCTCGACGAGGAGCATGTCTTGAGCTTTGCCCAGGAGCACCGGATCCCGTTCACGACCTTCAGCGACCTGTCGAAGAAGCCGGAGGTCTATCGCCTGATTAGCCGCGAGGTGGAGCAGGTCAACGCTAAGCTCTCCAAGGTCGAGATGGTCAAGAAGTTCGCGATCTTGGACAAGAAGCTCGACCCGGAGGACGGTGACGTCACCCCCACGATGAAGGTGAAGCGAGGAGCGATCGAGGAGCGGTACAGAGATTTGATCGAGGCGATGTACTAGTGGTGGTCCACACTAATGGCCACACTAATGGCCTTGACAAGGGAGCCAGTTTCGGATAATCATTCACCAAGCCTTCGATTCAGTCAGGGTTCAGGCTGAATGGGGTGATACGGGCATTGAAGAGTCACGACGCTTGCGAAAAGGAGGCAGGGCGATGCGGAGAATCGTAGCAGTTGTGTTGGTGCTCGTGCTCTTCGGGGTGGGAGAGGTCGGCCGATCGGAAGCGATATCGATCAGTTCGGGGCAGCTCGGCGATGCCCTGATCTTCCCGCTCTGGGATGTCAACAACCTCAATACCTTGATTGCCATCCAGAGCGGCACAAACAGGACTCACTTCCATCGCGTCCGTTTCCGGGATGATATGGGGACTAACGTCCTGCAGTTTACTCTCTGCCTTCCACCCTTTGCCACCTGGACCGCGGCCATCTTCAGGGATGTGTCGGTGACCAGGGTGGTGAGCGAGAGCACGCTCCTGGTCAACGGCTCCCCCACGCCCTTCGCTGACACCTTAGTCGGCGACCCGACCCGTGGCATGATCGAAGTGATCGCGCTCAGAGGCCTCACATCCGCGTCTTCGAACCTCGCGATCTGCAGCGATCCGACTCTAGGGGGCGACGGAAACAACGGCTCATTGATGGGACAGGTCTACTATGTCAACCCGGCGCAAAGTCCTGTCCTCGCGTACGGGGCAAATGCCTTGGCCATTGCAGATTTCGTCGGGGAAAAAATCACGGATCTCACAGTGTTGCAAGATTTCTTTACTGCCGGCGCCCTGATTTCTCAAGGGACGAACGCTCCGGCCTTTCTGTCAACAGAGTTCAACTCCCGGTATTTCGTCGATCCAAGCTTCGGGGCGCTCACCCAGGTCGTGATGACGTTCGCGACCGGCCCGACTATCGGTTTTTGCCCGAATTGCAGGGTTCCGTCAAACCTCACTTTTGCCCCGTTTTCGGAATCGGGCACGGCTCTGGCAAATTTCACCAGAACGACCGGTGGCAAGCTCGTCAATGTCTTTAACGTGACGAGCGGCGACATCGCGGCCACGGGTGGAATGCTCGAGATTTTCGAGACCGGCTTTCCCGGTGTCTCGATCCCGCTCACCGGGTTCGTGGTTCAGACCACAACCGCGCCACCTCCCGGACAACCGTTCTTCAACGTGTTGTTCCCGCTAGGGATTAAGTGAACGGACCGCGAGTCAATCCACCAGAACTCTGAATTGTGTGCCATGCGTCACGTCGGGAGAGGGGAGTTAACAACTTCTTGAAGGAGGGAGCGATGGAGAGCACCGGAAAACGGAGCCTGAAGATTTCCACACGCCTTGCGCTATTACTCGCCGTACTCCTGAGCTTCGTACCGGCAGTTGGCTCTGCTGCTCTGGATGTGGTGCCGGAGGCTCAGGAGTTCATCGAGGGGGACGGCAATAATGGTTTCCCCTTCAATTGCAGCTTTTTTGTATTGCCAAGCATGCGGTACCAGCAGGTGTACCTCGCCTCTGAGGTCGGCTCCGGGACGATTACGGAAGTCAGATTTCGCCAGGATGGAGGAGGGTTTGGAACAGCATTTGGCCCCACCCTGATCCTCGGCGTGACCATCACGCTCTCCTCCACCAGCAACGGGCCGGATACGTTGAGCACGACCTTCGCCACCAACATTGGCGCCGACGTGACGACCGTCTTTAGCGGAGGGCTAACACTGTCGAGCGCGGCGAGCGTTGCCGTCCCGCGACCCTTCGATATCGTGATCCCCCTGGCGACTCCCTTCTTTTTCGATGCGGCTGCCGGCAAGAACCTGCTGCTGGATGTCACGATCCCCACCTGCCCGTTGACCACTCAATTTGACTCTCAAAATCCGATCGGTGACAGCGTCTCGAGTGTCTCTGCTGGCAGTTCCGGCGCCGCGTCGGGAACGGCCACTTCTTTTGGGCTTGTGACGCAGTTTACGATCACCCCGATGTCGGTCAGTCCGGGGCAGATCGGTGATGCGCTGATCTTCCCCCTCTGGGACGTGAACAACCTCCAGACGCTGATCGCCATCGAGAGCTTCACTCTCAGGACCGACCTGCATCAAGTGCGGTTCCGGGACCAGGCGGGGACTAACGCCCTCGAATTTACCCTCTGTCTGACCCCCTTTTCCACCTGGACTGCGGCGGTCTTCCGGGATGGGTTGCTGACCAGGGTGGTGAGCGAGAGCACGCTCCTGGTCAACGGCTCCGCCATACCCCTCAATGCCATCTTAGGCGGCAGCCCCCTCCTGGGGTTCATTGAGGTGATCGGGCTTAGGGGCACCACAACCAATACCTCGGATACAGCGATCTGCACCAATGCCGCCCTGGGAGGGGACGCCGGCAACCAAGCGCTGATGGGAAGGGCCTACTACGTCAACCCGTTACAAAGCCCTATCCTGGCCTACGGAGCGGACGCCTTGGCCCTCAAGGATTTCGGCGCGACCAAGCTCTCCACGAGCGCCACAGTGCTGGGGAATAAGGGGGTGGCCCAGGCGTTGATCCTTCAGGGAACTCAGATCCCTGGTCTTGAGTCAACGGCGTTCGGCTCTCGGTATTTCGTCGATCCAAGCTTCGGGGCGCTTACCCAGGTCGTCACGACGTTTCCCACCGGCCCTACTAGCGGCCCCTGCCCGCGGTGCAAGGTCCCCGCAAGCCTCACCTTTGTGCCGGTATCAGAACCCGGAACGACCTTGGGAAGTTTCGACAGATCGACCGGCGGCAACCTCGTCAATGTCTTCAACGTGACGAACACCGACATCCCGGGCAGTCCTAGTGGAGTCTTGGCGTTCATTGAGACCTCCGGGGGGAGCACTTCGATCCCGCTCACCGGGTTCGTGGTGCAGACCACGTCGAGTCCACCTCCTGGGCAACCATTCTTCAATGTGCTGTTCCCCATATCGATCAAGTGAAGGACAGCAGGGTGGCGCTGGAGCACTGTGGCGGTTGAGATTGCTTCGCCCGCGGCTCGCAATGACAACGTAAAAGTACTCAGCGCGTTCGGGTTTGCTGCGATCAGTGCCAACGCCTCTTCTTCCTGTAACGCCTGAATCCTTTCGGTGAGGCGTCGGCGGCGATGCCGAGGTACGCGTCCCGCACATCCTCATTCTCAGAAAGGGCCCTGGCGTCGTCCGACAGGACGATTCGGCCGGCCTCAAGAAGATAGCCGTAGTGGGCGACCTGGAGGGCCATCCTAGCGTTCTGTTCCACCAAGAGGATGGTCGTCCCCTCCTCGTTGATCGTCTTGATAATCTGAAAGATCTCTTTCACCATGGCCGGGGCGAGGCCCAAGGATGGTTCGTCGAGGAGCATCAGCCTTGGATGCGCCATCAGGCCCCGGCCGATGACCAGCATCTGCTGCTCCCCGCCCGAGAGGGTACCGGCCAGTTGATTGAGCCGCTGCCCAAGGACAGGGAAATGGCCCAAGACTCTGGCGCGATCGCGCTGCAGGCCATGCACGTCCCGACGGACGTACGCCCCCATAAGCAGATTCTCCTCGACCGTCAGCTCCTCGAAGATCGTGCGGCCCTCCTGGACATGCGTGATCCCAAGTCGAACGATCTGCTCGGGGTCAAGGCCGTTCAGACGGGTCCCCATGAATTCTATGGTCCCTTTGTCGGGCTGGTCTTCCAGGAGGCCGCAGATCGTCTTTAGGATCGTCGATTTTCCAGCGCCGTTGCCGCCAAGGAGCGTAACAATGCGCCCCTCAGGCACCTCCAACGAGACGCCATTGATCGCGCGGATCGGACCGTAGTAGGTCTCGATGTTGCTGATCCTCAGCATCTAGCGCGCCTCCCCGCCCAGGTACGCCCTCTGCACCTCGGGATGCTCCAAGATCACGTCCGGGGGACCCTCGGCGATCTTTTCCCCGTAGTTCAGGGCAAACACAGTCTCCGAGATCCGCATGACTAAGCCCATGTCGTGTTCCACCAGCAGGATAGTGACGCCGAGCTCATCGCGGATATCCTCGATCCAGGATTGCAAGTCCTGTTTTTCCTCGGGACTCATCCCGGCGGATGGCTCGTCCAGCAGGAGGAATTCCGGCTCCATCGCCAACGCTCGGCCAAGTTCGACGAGCTTCCGCGTCCCGTAGGGCAGGTTGGCGACGATCTGGTCGCGGGCCGATTGCAGCTCCAAGAACTCGATGACGCGCTCCACCTGCTCCCGGTGACGCAGCTCTTCACCGACAGTTCGAGGAGAAAATGCAGCAGCTCCCAGGAGGCTGGTCTTCATGCGTCCGTGCCGGCCCAGGAGCAGGTTATCGAGGGTAGTCATGCGGGAAAAGAGCTCCGGGTTCTGGAACGTTCTGGCGATCCCGTGCATTGCCACCTGATCCGGTCGGAGCTTGAGAAGGTCCGCCCCTTTAAAAAAGATGCGGCCGCGATCGGGTCGGTAGATCCGACTGATGCAGTTTATGAGTGTGGTCTTCCCTGCTCCGTTCGGGCCGATGATCGACGAGATGGTTCCCTGCTTGATGGTAAGGCTGACGTCCTTCAGGGCCACCACCCCGCCGAACTGAAGGGAGAGATCTTCTATGCGGAGAAAGGTCGAAGGGTCATCACTCAAGGCATTCCAAGGTGAGGCAGGGCATTCCCGATTGAACTGCCTCTCTTGTTCCAAGCTGTCCTGCCGTCACTCATCCAGCGAGAGCCAGTCGCTGATCTTGACGAACTCACGCTTCTCGGCCTTTGTGAAGAAGATGGAGTTTTGCCCCTGCCGCTTATTGGGCCCCCAGGTGATGTTGTAGGCCATGACCCCGTTCCAATCTTTGAACGTCTCCAGGGCCTGGACCAGCTTCTCTCTGGTCAGGTCGCGGCCTGCCAGTCGTAAGGCCTCAGTCATGATTTCGGCGATGGCGAAGCCGCCAACAGAAAAGCCCCCGACCGGCTCATTCGGCAGATACTCCTTCATAAATTTTCGATATGGCTCGGCTTCCGGGGAACTATACAGTGTATAGGAGGAGGCAACAATGGTGCCTTCCCAGGATTCACCGGCCAACTTGAACATCACCGGATCCAGGTTCACCAGACTGCTCACCCACCTCGGCTTGTAGCCGATCTTGGCGGCCTCTTTCAGGAGGGCGGCCGTCGGCTTTGAGCTCGACCAGAG
>CAZCMC010000127.1:0-5329 GCA_964499665.1 uncultured bacterium
GCCTCTGCGCTGAACAGGGCCGCCACCTTTGCCGAGGCAAGGGGTGGCGAGTCATTGAAGACGAGGCGGATCGTCTCGCTCCTGGCATCAACCTCACGAATGGCCAGCGACCGCGCCAGGACCCGCAAGGCCACTGCGGTCAGCAGCCGCTCCGCCTGTGGCGGGAGCTCGCCGAATCGATCGATCAATTCCTCCCGGAACGCGGGGACCTCTTCCGGCCCCGAGAGAGCGTTCAGCCGCTTGTACAAATGGAGCCGGACGTTGGGGTCTTCGACGTAGGCCTCTGGCAGATACCCCTCCGCCTCCAGCTTCATGGAAGGCTCGACCGACTCGGCAGCCACTTCGCCCTTCAACTCCCTGATGGTTGACTCGATCAGCCGGCAATAGAGATCGAATCCAACAGTGGCAATCTGGCCGTGCTGCTCCGGACCCAGGAGGTTGCCCGCCCCCCGGATTTCCAGATCCCTGGCCGCCACCTTGAATCCGGAGCCAAGTTCGGTCAGCTCCGCGATCACCTGGAGCCGTTTCTTCGCCACCTCGGTGAGCGCGGCATTCTCCGGCACCAGGAGGTAGGCAAACGCTCGGCGCCTGTCGCGACCGACCCGCCCGCGGAGCTGGTAGAGCTGCGCCAAGCCGAGGGCGTCGGCCCGGTCGATGATGATGGTGTTGGCGCTGCCGACGTCCAGGCCGGATTCGATGATGGTCGTGCACAGCAGGACGTTGAACGTGCCGGCGTAGAAATCGCACATGATCCGTTCAAGGCGCGCTTCCGGCAGCTCCCCGTGGGCGACGGCCAGCCTGGCCTGGGGGACCAGTCGCTTGATCAGGCGGGCAATGGTGTGGATGCTCTCCACACGATTGTGAACGAAGAAGGCCTGACCTCCGCGGTCCAACTCCTGCTGGATCGCCTCCTGGATGAGGGCCGGATCAAACCGGGCGACGGTCGTCTTGATCGAGAGGCGGTCTTCCGGTGGCGTCTCGATGGTGCTGATATCCCGGACCCCCAACATCGACATATGGAGGGTCCTCGGGATCGGGGTCGCGGTCAGGATCAGGACATCCACTTGGCGCCTGAGCTGCTTCAGGCGTTCCTTGGCCGCGACGCCAAAACGGTGCTCTTCGTCCACCACGAGAAGACCCAGGTCCCGGAAACTGACATCCTTCTGCAGGAGGCGGTGGGTGCCGATGACGATGTCCACCGTCCCATCACGAATGCCGCGTAACACAGCGGCCTGCTCCTTCCTGCTGCGGAAGCGGGAGAGCATCTCCACCTTGATGGGAAAGCTGCTGAACCGCTCGGAAAAGGTCTGGAGGTGTTGCAGGGCCAGGACAGTGGTCGGGACCAGCACGGCTACCTGCTTTCCTCCCATGGCCGCCTTGAACGCGGCGCGCATCGCGACCTCGGTCTTGCCGTACCCGACGTCCCCGCAGATCAGACGATCCATGGGCCGGTCTCGCTCCATGTCGGCCCTGACATCGGCGATCGCTTGGAGCTGCCCCGGGGTCTCCTCGTAGGGGAAGCCGGCCTCGAACTCCCGCTGCCAGGTGGTATCGGGCGGGAAGGCGTGGCCGCCGATAACTTGCCTGGCGGCATATAAGGTGAGCAGCTCCTGAGCCATCTCGCGGATCGAGGCCTTGACCCGCTCCTTGGCCCTGGCCCAGGACGTGCCGCCCAGCCGGTCGAGCGCCGGCGGGTCCCCATCGGCGCCCAGGTAGCGGTGGACCAACTGGAGTTTGCTGGTGGGAACGTAGAGCTTCGCATTATCGGCATAGGTGATGAGAAGGTAGTCACCCTCCATCCCGCCGGCAGCAAGCTGCCGAAGTCCCTTGTATTTGCCGATCCCGTGATCCGCGTGAACGACGAAATCCCCGTACGCGAGCTCCTGAAAGGAGGCGAAAGGCGATGCCTCCTTCGGCCTGGCCCGGCGCCGAGGGATGTGGCGTGGTCCAAAGATCTCGGCATCGGTGATATACGTCAGGCCGAATTGATGGAGGTGAAACCCGCCGCTCAACTCACCTGAAAGGATGGCGATCTCGCCGGAGGAAGCCATCGCTTGGCCGATCGACCCTGCGAGTCCGTGCTCCCTGAGCACTTCTTGAAGCCGACGGCCCTGCGCCTCGCTCCGGCAGACCAGTTGGATCCTCCGCCCTTCGCGCCGCCACCCTTCCAGGTCACGCGCCAACTCTCCCAGTCGTCCCCGGTAGGCTGGGATGGTGCCCGCTTGGAAGGCGATGGTTGAGTAGGCGTCGTCGCTGTTGGTCCGCGAGAACTCCTCCAGGAAGATTCGCGGCCTGAGGGAGAGTTTCGCCTCGAGGTCGGTCCAGTCGAAGAGTGGTGCTTTGATCGCAAGGGTACAGGCGCATTCGCTCGTGGTGCGAGGTGCTTTGGACTTCGCACTCCGCAGTCCGCACGCCGGACACCGTTCAGCGAAATCTCGCGCATGGGCCTCCAGGCCACCCGGATCTGCCAGGACCAGGATGGCGTCGGGCGCGACGTACTGAAGGAGATCGGCGGTTTCCGGAAAGAAGTATGGGAGATAGGCCTCCATTCCCGGGAACGCCCGCCGGTCTTCGAGCGCCTTGGTAATCTCGAAGGGAACCTGGCCTCCCTGGGTCTGCTCCGCCGTGCGAAGGGCACGAAGGACCGCCTCGCACGCGTCGGCCCTTAGCGGAACCTCAACGACCGGCAGGGCGATCGTCTCCTGTAGAGGACGGACGGAGCGCTGGGTGGCCGGGTTGAACTCGCGGAGGGAAAGCAGCTCGTCGCCGAAAAACTCGGCCCGGACCGGAGCGTCGCCTGTGGGGGGGAACAGGTCGAGAAGGTTTCCGCGCAGGCTGTACTCGCCACGATCCGCGACCTGATTCGCCTGACGGTAGCCCCCCGTTTCCAGGGCGCGCAGCAGCTCGTCCCGCGGGATCTGCCCGTGCACGCGCAGCGTGATTGCCGCGTCCAACAGGGCCGCGGGAGGCGAGAGTCGCTCGAGGGTCGCCTGGATCGAGGCAACCGCCAGCCGCAGCTCCTTGGCGGCCAGACCTGCCAGGCAGGCGATCCGCTGCCATCGTATCTCGGGATCCTCCTCACGCTCCGGCAGATACCCGACGGGCTCGCGGGAGAAAAACTGGAGGTCCTTCGCGAGCGATTCGGCCTCGGCTGAAGAGGAGGTCAACACCAGGAGGGAGCGCCCCGTCTGACGGGAGATCTCCGAGAGGACCAGCGCTTTCGAAGCCCCGAAGAGGCCAGTGAGCGACACGGCATCGTTTCCGCCCTGGAGGCGAGCCCCAATCTCCGCCGCCTGACGGGCCAACAGGTCTTCCGATTGCTCCATTAACCGTATCAACATGGGCGCTGCGTATTACTCATGCCGCCGTCCCTGTTCCAGGATCCGGTCGATGATGCCGCTGGTGGATGATCCCTCCACCAATGGGATCGTCACCACTCGGCCACCACGCCCTTCCACCGTCTCCCGGCCCACGATCTGGTCCTTCGCCCAGTCGGCGCCCTTGGCCAACACATCGGGCTGCAGGGCCGCGATCGTGGAGCCCGGGTCCGGGTCATCGAAGAACACCACGTAGTCCACCGAGGCCAGCGCCGAGAGCACCTCTGCGCGCTCTTCCTCCGGCAGCACCGGCCGCGACGGACCCTTGACGCGCCGAACCGAGGCATCACTGTTCAAGCCGACAATCAGCAGGTCACCTAACTCCCTGGCCTGTTGCAGGAGGCGGGTGTGTCCCCGGTGCAGCAGATCGAAACAGCCGTTGGTAAAGACCACCCGGTGTCCCAGCGCCCGCCGTTCCCGAACAATCTCGACCAGCTCGCGCAGCCCCCTGACCTTTGTGGCGTCAGCCGTCATCCCGCTTCCTCGAGGTCGCCTTCCGAGCGGGAGAGGAATCCATCGGCCACGGCCTGCCTGATCAACCATTTCCCCTTTTCAGCATAGGGTGCGGAGGTCATCAACCTGATCTCCCCTAGCGGTCCGATGGTGATCCCCTGATACCCGCTGACCCGCATGGACCGGATCCAGCATGGGACACCATTGCGCTCCAGATGCAGGCGCAGGAGTTCGGCCTGCATCTCGTCGTATGTGGTATACACGATTCGGTCATCCATCGCGGCAATGCCGCGGACCGATCGGATGAGCCGAAAGGCCGGTCACAGAAGGGGCGGTCTGTCTATTGCGCGGGCCGGTGAAGCGGGGTGACATCACGTATGCGTGGCAGAACCCCATGAGCGAGATCGTGATGCGGGTCAGGTCTCGAAGCGGAGACCGGTGGTCAGATCCAGCCTGCTTGACAATGCGCTGAACGGACGAAGCCGGCCTCTGCAGATATTCCTGCCGAGGCCGGCTGTCCGCATGTTACGCCCCCCACCCTCGCTGGGCGAAGAGGGTCGGTGTTACCGGTTCGCTACTGTAAGACAAAGTGGGCCCTGCGATTCCATTTCCAGGCCGATTCGTCGTGGCCGGACGCGAAGGGCCGCTCTTTGCCGTAGCTGATAATCTTGATCCGCTTGGCGTCGATGCCGGCCGAGACCAGATAGTCCTTGGCGGCCTTGGCCCGGCGCTGGCCGAGACCCAGGTTGTACTCTCTGGTCCCGCGCTCGTCACAGTGACCCTCGATGGTGAGAGCGGCCTTTGGATTTGCCTTCAACCACTTGGCGTTTTCATCGAGGTTCAGTTTGGCATCCGGCCGGATCGAAGACTTGTCGTAGTCGAAGAAGGCATCCTTCAGGACCGACTCTTTTTCAGCTCCTCTCGCGGCGGCCGGTGCCGCTGCCTCAGGCTTTGGCGCCGCCGGCGTGGCAACCGCTTCAGCAGGTACCCTTCCCTCCCGGGTGGCAACCAGTTTGCTCCGCAGCGACGCGAAGGCGGCCCGACACCTCGCAGGAAGGTTGGCCATGGTGACATCCCCAAAGTGATCGAACTGGGTTACATAGTGAGTGTACCAATCGAGACAGGCCTCGGCCGCCGCGTATTCTTCCGCTGCGAATGTCTCGGCCCCCGCCGCCTTCGCCTCGGCCAGCTCACCCTTCATCCGGTCGATCTCAGGGCGGTAGGATGCGCTGGTCGCGCAGCCGGCAGTGAGAAGAGCAGCCAATGCGCAGATAAGTGCGAGCCGTGAATTCCGTTTCACCTCAGGCATCTGGTCCATCTTCGAACTCCCTCCTGTTCGCACAATCGGTCAGTTCGACTTGTCCCTATCCGCCACGCTGTGCGATCGCCTTCGCCTCCTCGGCCGCCTTCTTGGCGATTCCGGCCGTCGTCTCTGCGGCTGCGTAGTCCCGCCCTGCTAGCTCATGTTCGGCGATGATGAGATACTCCTTCGCCTTGGC
>CAZCMC010000128.1:0-5267 GCA_964499665.1 uncultured bacterium
CCGCCTGAGTGATGCTGCGGCCGGTCTTCTTGAGAGACATATTTCGCCTGGACATCAAGGGAGATTGACGGCACGAGGAGGGAAGGTCCGATGCGGATGTATGTGGCCGGTCAATGGGTGGATGCGGAGAAGAGGATCGAGGTGCTGAACCCCTACGATGGAAGCGTCGTGGATACTGTCCCGCGGGCCGATCTGGGCGATGTGGACAGGGCCCTGGCAGGGGCAGTCCGGGGCGCAAAGACGATGGCCAGGCTTCCCGGCTACGACCGCTATCGAATCCTGAAAAGGGCGGCGGACCTGATCGAGGCGCGGACCGAGGAGTTCGCCAGAACCCTCACCCTCGAAGAGGGTAAGAGCCTGGCAGAGTCGCGCTTCGAGGTGAGCCGTGCGGTGCAGACCATGACCCTGTCCGGCGAGGAGGCCAAGCGCCTGCACGGCGAGACCATTCCCCTTGATGGCGCGCCGGGTGGGGCCGGTAAGCTCGCGTTTACGCTCCGCGTGCCGTGTGGCGTCGTGGTTGCCATCACCCCGTTCAACTTCCCGCTCAATTTGGTCTGCCACAAGGTCGGTCCCGCCTTGGCTGCGGGAAATGCCGTCGTCCTCAAGCCGGCCGAAGACACCCCCCTCTCCGCGATCAAGCTGACGGAGGTGCTGCTGGAGGCGGGGCTGCCGGCCGATGGGATCGCCTGTCTCACCGGCCTGGGAGAGGAGATCGGCGATGCACTGACCGGGGATCGGCGGGTACGCAAGATTACCTTCACCGGCAGCCGCGAGGTCGGCGAGCGGATCTGCCACGTGGCGGGGATCAAGAAGGTCACGATGGAGCTCGGGAGCAACTCGGCAGTTATCGTCATGCCCGACGCGGACCTGGAGAAGGTTGCCACGGCGGTGGCCGCGACCGGCTACTCGAATGCCGGGCAGGTCTGCATCTCCACCCAGCGGGTCCTGACGAGTGACCGGATATACAGCGATTTTCTGGATGCCCTGACGCCCAGGGTCGCGGCGCTCACTACTGGCAACCCTCTGGACGAACGGACCAAGGTCGGTCCGATGATCAAGGAGAAAGAGGCCATCCGGGTCGAGGACTGGGTGCGGGAGGCGGTGGCGGGCGGCGCCAGGGGGCCATCTATGCCCCTACGGTCGTCGCCGACGTCACACCCGGGATGCGGATCTCCTGCGACGAGCTGTTCGGCCCGGCCGTCGCGGTCACGCGGTTCGAGTCGCTCGACGAGGCGATCCGGCTTGTCAACGACTCGATCTACGGCCTTGCGGCCGCCATCTTCACCGAGAATCTGGAGTGGGCGATGCGGTTTGTGCGCGAGGTTGAGGCGGGCAACCTGATGGTCAACTGGGGTCCCCAATGGCGCGCCGACCTGATGCCGTACGGCGGGCTGAAGGAGAGCGGCTTCGGCAAGGAGGGACCTCGATATGCTGTCGAGGAGATGACCGAGTTGAAGCTGGTCTGCTTCCATCTCGGAACCAGATGACACTGCATTAAGCAGAGTGTGATTGGCGGGAACGAACCCCCTTGCCCGCGTCATTGCGAGGAGCGAGGCGACCATGCAATCACAGAGCTCGGGGCAGGTCCCTCAATCTCAAGAGGACGGGATTGCTTCGCTCCTTTCAGTCGCTCGCAATGACAAACGCAGAGGTGATCAGGAGATGCTTCACGGGGCGAAAGAGGGCGTGCTAAAAGAGGTGAGGCCGTTGGCCATTCATGGGTCGCCCTACTGTGACGTGTACTTTCAGCTCGCCGGACAGCCCGGAGGGCAGATCGGCAGCGGCAGGATCGGCACGGAATCGATCTACACGGATGCGAAGTCGGGCGATCGGGTGAAGCTGCACTTTGTCATGAATCTTTTGGTCCGGGTTGAGCGAGCAGAGGCGTGACATCTCGTCTGTGGTGATGAGCCAGATCGAGAATCAGAACATCGAAGAGGCGCGCGACTATCACGGCGCGACCAAGCATTCCTACTGGAGCGTCCGGTCGGGAGGCCACTTCCTCGACTGGGAGACCAAGCCGTCCCTCTTCAAGCTCTATCCGACCTTGCCGGTGACACCGTTGCCTCGTGACGTAGAGCCGCCCGATGCGCAGGCCCTTGCCGCCGTCAGCGCGTTTGAGCCAGTCGAGGATGGGCCGCTCGACCTTGGCCGCCTTGCCCAGGTCCTGTTCTATTGCGCAGGCCTGACCAAGAAGAAGATCTATCCCGGCGGCGAGGAGCATCACTTCCGGGCGGCTGCATGCACCGGGGCGCTCTACGAAGTGGAGATCTACGTCGTCTCCAGCGACCTGCCAGGGCTTGCCGCAGGCGTCTACCACTTCTCTCCGGCCGACTTCGCGCTCCGACGCCTGAGGGAAGGGGATTTCCGGGGCGAGCTTGCGCGAGCGGCGGCAGGGGAAGAGGCGGTCTCCCGCGCCCCTGTCACGCTGATCCTGACGGCCATCTTTTGGCGGAACGCCTGGAAGTACGGGGCCAGGGCCTATCGGCATTTTTACTGGAACAGCGGAACGATCCTGGCAAACCTCCTGGCCACGACAGCCTCTGCATCGATTTCCGCCCGGGTGGTCTCGGGCTTCATCGACGCACGCGTGGACCGCCTGCTCGGCATTGACGCGGAACGGGAGGCAAGCCTGTGCCTTGTCCCTTTGGGCGCGCATTCGCCGGCCCCCGATCCGCCCGAGGTTCCGCCGATCGCGCCCGAGACCGTTCCCCTCTCGAGGGAGGAGGTGGACTATCCGGAGATCCGTCGGATCCGTGCCGCTTCGATGCTCGAAAGCGATGAGGAGATTCAGGCGTGGCGAGCCGCCTTCTCCAGGCCGCCCTCACCGCAGTCCGGTGGCACGCGCTATCCCCTGGACCCTCTCGCGGAGGGCATCGATTCGGGCCGGGCTCTCGGCGACGTCATTCTGCGGCGGGGCTCAACGCGCCGGTTCGCCCGCACGGCGATCTCCTTCCCGCAACTCTCCACCATCCTTGACCGATCGACCCGGGGAGTGCCCACAGACTTTCTCGGCGGGCCAGGGACCACCCTCCTTGACACCTATCTCATCGCCAATGACGTTGAGGGCCTCCCGAACGGCGCCTTCTACTTCTCGCCATCGGACCGGGCCCTTGAGTTGCTGAAGGAGGGCGGATTTCGGCGCGAGGCCGGCTATCTCTGCCTCGAGCAGCAGCTCGGCGCCGATGCCAGCGTGGTCGTCTTTTTCCTCGCGGACCTGTCGAGGCTCCTCGACCGCTACGGGAATCGGGGCTACGCCGCGGCCCAGCTCGAGGCGGGAATCGTCGGCGGGAAGATCTACCTCTGCGCCTACGCCCTGGGGCTGGGGACCACGGGCACGACCTTTTACGATGACGACGTCACCGCCTTCTTCTCGCCCCACGCCCAGGGCAAGTCTGCGATCTTCGCCGTGGCCTTGGGGCGGGCGGCCCGCGTCCCCGGGCGTGCCGAACCTCTCTCGCCGGGGGCACACTGAGCAGGTTTGTGAATGTCCGCCCTGAGCGAGGTCCTCGCCGGGGTCTCCCTATCGCTCAGCGGGAGATTCCGGCTGCAGGGGCAAGAGGCCCTGAACGGCATCCGGCTCTGGGTCGATCAGACCTCCCCATTCCTCCCGCTCCGACTGATCGTCCTTGACGATGAAAGCCGCTCGGAACAGGCAAGGGAGAATGTTCTCCGCCTCTTGACCCGGGATCGTGTCGATCTGCTCTTTGGCCCGTATTCAAGTGTGCTCACCATGGCGGCGGCACCCATCGCCGAGGGCCATGGGAAGATCCTCTGGAACCACGGCGGCGCCTCGGATGCGATCGACGAGCAGGGTTGGCGCCATCTGGTCAGCCTAGTCAGCCCCGCGAGCGACTACCTTCGAGCCCTCCCCCTCCTGGTGCGCCAGACCGATCCCGAGATCAGCCGGATCAGCATTCTTCACGCCAAGGCCGGCAGCTTCGCCGCCCATGTCGCCCGCGGCGCGGCGGAGGGCGCAAAGGCCGTCGGGTTTGGCCACATCCAGGTGAACGTTTTTGACTCGCCGATCACAGATCCAGGCGCGCTCCTCCAAGAGGCACTCGTTGGGGAGCCGGAACTCCTCATCGGGGTGGGGAGCTTTCAGGACGATGTCGCGATCCTCCGGCAGCGGGGCCGCCTGTCGAGCGTGAAAGCGCTCTCCGTCGTCGCGGCGGGGCTTGGAGCGATCCACCGGGAGGTCGGGTCATTGGCGGAGGGGGTGATCGCACCGAGCCAATGGGAGCCGGGGGTGAGGCACGACAACATCGCTGGACCCGACCTGGCTTGGTTCCTCTCCGAATACCGGGCGCGCTTCCAGCATCTTCCTGACTATCCGGCCGTCCAGGCCTTCGCTGCCGGCGTCGTCTTCATGGAGTGCTTCCGTGTGGCCGGAAGCCTTGAGGATGAGCGTCTCCTCGAGGCGGCCCACACCCTTGACCTGACGACCCTGTTCGGGCGGTTCCGACTGGACCGCACGACCGGTCGGCAGGTCGGCCACCAGACGCTCTTGATTCAGTGGCAGGAAGGGGAGAAGGTCGTCATCTGGCCCCCGGAGTTCGCATCAGCCGAAATCTCCTACCCATTATCCTAGCATTAGTCCCCATCCTAACACTCCATTCGCCGCCTTGGTTGCCTCTGACCGAAATTGTGTGTATATTTGGCCAAATCCGCTACACATTGATGGAGGCCAGGTATGCGGCAAAATAAGAAGGGTCACACCCGGAAGATGCTGGTGGTTAGCCTGGTGAGCATCAAGGAGCTTCAAAAGATTTTGCAGGTGAACAGCGAATCCGAAGCTGTTCGAATCGCCATTGAGGACCGTTTGCTCGCAGAGAGGCTTGCCTCCGCCGCAGATCGGATCGCGGAGCGTGGAGGGCTCGTTGATATCTTTGAGAGGAGCGCCACTGCAAGGCGGAAGCAGTTCCACACGGCTTCACGCAAGGCGCAACGGTGACACCTCTACCCGTCGTCGCTGACACCTCCGTCGCCTTCCGGACAGGAGCAGTGCTCGTCACCGAAAACGTGCGACACTTTTCCACATGGTTGCGGTTGCTGGGGCGTCGCCGTATCAGCGGTGCCATACTTGGAGTCCGAAGAGAAGACCATCTCGAGCCATGACCCTGCGATGGGAGGGATGACTGGTCTGAAGCCCTCCATGGGGACAAGGGCTATTAGAACAAGGGAGCTCCTAGGATGACCACTCGCGATTCTTCATCCATTTCCGCAAGAATAGCAGGTGCTATTGCAAAGGCTGCTGCCGCCTCGAA